>JBJKRV010000416.1:0-5748 GCA_046704465.1 Opitutaceae bacterium
GGCTTGTCCAGGCGCGTGGTCCCGTGGCGGACCCGTCCGGACATGATCAACGCCTTCGCGGCGGTCCGGGAATCGGCCAGGCCGCGTCGGACCAGCAGTTCATCGAGACGGATCTTCATGAAAAGAATTCCAGCCGCGACCGGACGCGTCGTCCCCGACCGGGCGAAGCAGCACGCGGTGCGCGGCCGGCCATCGCGCCCGGGTTCTACCTCCGGAATCCGTCCGCCCGCAAGGCGGGACGATCGGCGGGGTCCGGCCTAGGCCTTGGTTGCCGACCACTCGGCGGCCATGCGATACCGGCCGGCCGCGAGCTGCAGCGTAATGGCATCGCGGCCCCGGACGACGTCGGAGACGCCGGGGGCGCGTTCGAGCGGCTTGCCGCTCTCCTTGACGCGGGCTTTGGGCGGGACAGGCAGCCGGGCGTTCGCCGTCGTGTTGGTCGGCACGGTGACTTCCCAATCGAACCGGCGGGGTCCCACCCGCCAGGAACTCACGATCTCGCCATACGGCGAGGCCAGTTTCGCCCTGGCAAAGCTGAGGCTTCCCCCGGGGCACGGTTGCAGCCGGATCCGCCGGAATCCGGGGTGCTCCGGATCGATCTCGATGCCGGCCACCACGGCGTAAAGCCAGGCCCCGATCGACCCGAACGCATAGTGATTGAACGAGTTCATCCCCGGATCCTGGAAGCCGTTTTCCCGCGTCCATCCGTCCCAGCGCTCCCAGATCGTGGTGGCGCCCTGGGTCACGGGGTAGAGCCACGAGGGCCATTGCTTCTGATGCAGCAGCCGGTAGGCAACGTCGGCCCGGCCCCCGGACGATAACACGTGGGGAAGGAAGGGCGTTCCCACGAACCCGGTGGAAAGCTTCCAGCCGCGGGTCTCGATGTCCTTGACCAGGTCGGCCAGCACTTTCGGACGCAGGCGGGCCGGCAGGAGGTCGAAATGGAGCGCGAGCACGCGCCCGGTCTGGGTGCCGCCGGCGATGTCGCCGTCGCGGGCGACGTACTTCTTCTGAAATGCAGCCGCGATGTCGTCCGCCAGCGTCCGGAATTTCTTGGCATCCGATTTCTTTCCGAGCACCGCGGCCATGGCGGCCACCAGGCGCGCGCTGTGGGCGAAAAATGCGGTGCCGATGAGGTCCTTGGGGGTGGCGCCCTCGAGTTGGTCGGCGCCGTCGAGGGCCAGCCAGTCGCCGTAGCCCGCAAAGCCCGCCGCGGTGCGGGCGCGAAGCAGATCGGCGTTCGTGCCGTGCAATTCCTCGAGAAAGCGCACGGCCACCGGGTACTGTCGTTCCAGGAGCCGCCGGTCACCATAGCACAGGTAGATCGTCCACGGACAGATCACGGCGGCGTCAGCCCACGCCGGGCCGCCGTCGGCATGCAGGTCGTCGGTGGCCGGAACGACCGCGGGGATGGTGCCCGCCGGGGTCTGGGCGTCGGCGAGGTCCCGCAGCCACTTCGTGAAGAAGGCGGCGACCCCGAAATTGAAGGCGGCCGTGCGCACGAACACCTGGGCGTCGCCGGTCCAACCCAGGCGCTCGTCGCGCTGGGGGCAGTCGGTGGGCACGTCCAGGAAGTTGCCACGCTGTCCCCACTGGATGTTCTTCTGGAGCTGGTTGACCAGCGGGTCGGAGCAGTTGAAATCGCCGGTGGTGGTGAGATCCGAGTGGAGCACAACCCCCGCGACTTCGTCGACCTCGACGCCGGCGTCGCGCGTCTCCAACTCGACGTAGCGAAAGCCGTGGAAGGTGAAGCGCGGCTCAAAAATTTCGCCGCCGGTTTCTCCGCGCAGGGTGTAGTGGTCGGTGGCGCGGGCCGTGCGCAGATTGGCGAGATGGAGGCGGCCGTCCTTCTCGAGCATCTCCGCGTGCCGCAGGATGACCGTCGCCCCCGCGGGGCCTTTGACGCGCAGGCGCACGCGGCCGACGATGTTCTGTCCCAGGTCGAAGCGCCGGATTCTCCGCTGGTGGCGCTCGGGATGGTCGCTGATCTGGCGGGCCTTCAGGACCTGCGTCGCGCGGATGCACGGGCTGCGCAATCCTTCGAGCACAATCGAAGGGAGATTGCACACCCGGGCCACCCCCCAGCCCCGGTCGTCGAAACCCGGCTTGTGCCACCCGTTGAACTCGAGGCGGGCGTCATAGCTTTCGCCCATCAGCAGGTCGTTGGCGAGCAGCGGTCCGTGGCAAAACTTCCAGGTCGAGTCGGTGGCAATGACGTCGGTGCGGCCGTCGAGGTAATCGATGACCAGTTGGGCCAGGAGTTTTGGACGCTCGCCGTAGAGCTGCCGCCCCCGCCAGGAGACGTGGCCGCAATACCATCCGTCCCCGAGGATCGCGCCGAGCGTGTTGTCGCCGACGACCAGGGCGGAGGTGACATCATAAGTCTGGTAGTGCACCCGCCGGCGGTAGTCCGTCCAACCCGGCGTCAGCTGCAGATCGCCAACCCGCTGGCCGTTGAGCATGGCCTCGTAAAGGCCGAGGGCCGTGATGTACAGGCGCGCCCGGCTGACGCGCGCGCCGACGAAGAAGGTCTTGCGCAGATAGGGCGCAGGGATGCCCGTCCACCGACCGCCCGTCAGGCCGCCCATGATCCATTGTGCCTTCCAGTCGCTGCGGTCCGGCAGGCCGGTCTCCCAGAACGCCCGCTCCGTTGATTCCGTCGTGCGCCCGCGTTCGTCCCACACCTTCACGCGCCACCACGCCCTTTGACGCGAACCGAGCGGCCTGCCGCCATAAACGACGTGGACTGATCCGTCGGTGGCGAGGCGGCCGCTGTCCCAAAGGTCCGCCCCCCCGCCCGGCACCGACGAGACCAGAATCTGGCAAGCGGTCTGGCGGGCTCCTCGCCGGTGTTCGGAGTCGAGCCACCAACTGAGGCGTGGCTCCCGCTCGTCAATGCCTAGTGGATTCTCGAGGTATTCGCAGCGCAGGTGGACGGGACGGCAGTTCGCTGGAGGCATGGGGTCTACGGGCGTGGGGATGGTTTCCGTTCGGCCGTCGCAGCGCGCCAGTCGAAAGCAGGAGCACAAAACAATGACAGCGGGTCCGCAAATGGTCGAGATTTCTGTCACATGAACAGCCCGGAAAATGCATCGGCGGCGTCATGTCGGTGGCCTTTCGTCGGCAGTCGATGGGCATAACATTTTGGCAGTTAACAGATTAATATCTGGGGCCACGTCCGGTGGTGCGGGACCTCGGCCAGCGGAGCGGCGTCCACTGGACTCTGCCCCCGCGAAGCCCTACTTCTGCCGCGCTGGCGACCAGCAGGTCGTTCGCCCGCCGATAACCTCGCGCACCAAGGGCGCACCCGTGCGCGGACAGCGTCCGCCGTCTTCCCACCGATGGTTGAAGAGCCAGGAATCGGGGATCCGCACGTTGAGGGCGGGTGGAATGTCGTCGCCGCGGCCGGCGATGGTGTCCAACGCCAGGCGGCAGACGCGGCGGCACTCGCGCCAGATGGCGCGGATTTCATCCCGGTCGATCGATCCGGCCGGCCGCCGGGGATGGATCGCCGCGCGCCAAAGGATTTCATCGGCCATCCAGTTGCCCAGCCCGGGAAAACGCTCCTGCATCAGCAGCGCGCTTTTTACGGGCGCCCGACTCCGCCGGCGGAAGAACTTCCCGACCATCTCGTCGGTGAAGCCGGGCGAGAGGATCGCCGGGGGCTGTTTGACCCACCAGGCCGGCGGGCGGGGCCCGCTCGCCATCCGAATCCGGCCGAACATGCGCGGGTCGCAGAAGACCAGGCGCCGCCGCGCCAGCGTCAGCACGAGGTGATCGTGTTTCCCCGGAAGATAGCCGGGAGGCTCGCATCGCAATTCGCCGCTCATTCCCAGGTGCACGCCGATCCAGGTGCCGCCGCTGAAGCGGAAAAGCATCTGCTTGCCGGCAGCCGAGGAGGAGCGCAGCACCGGCCCGGGCAGGCGCCGGCGATGGGGAGCCGCGTCGACCCCTCGGAACACCCGGGCCGGCGGATGCACCAGGACCGCCTGCACCCGCCGGCCCAGGCCGGAATTCCATTGCTTGCGGTAGTATTCGACTTCGGCGAGTTCGGGCATTCGTGACGGCGCCTAGTCCAGGGTGGCGATAAAATCCGCCAGGGTGGCGAAGACGGGCACGCGATGGAGCGCGACCTCGGGCAGGCCAGCCGGATCCACGCGGCCCGTGCGGACGGCGATCGGCCGGATGCCGGCGTTGACGGCCGCCAGGATGTCCGCCGCGCTGTCGCCGACCATGTAGCACTGGGCGGGATCCAGCCGATGTCGGTGCAAGGCCTCGAGGATGAACTTCGGCGACGGCTTGCGGTAGACCACCGGCTGGCCCGGGGCCTCGGGAGCAATGCAGATCTCGTCGAAGACGGGTGCAGGCGGACCGAGCAGTTCCTCGAGGCGGGCGTTGACCCGGCGCGCATCATCCTCGGTATGCAGGCCCCGGCCGATGCCCGATTGGTTGGTGAAGAGAAACAGCCGGTAGCCGAGCTCCCGCGCGCGCCGAACGGCGGCCGCCGCACCGGGAAGCAGTTCGACTCCGGCCGGATCCGCCAGGTAGACCCGGTCGACTATCAGCGTCCCGTCGCGATCGAGAAAGAGCGCGCGCCGGGCGACCCCCGGCCGATGGGCGGAAGCGGGGGAGGTCGGACTCGCTTCGTTCACGGTCCCTGCTCCAGGTGGGCCAGGAGTTCGTCCGGGGTCACCGTCGCCGTCCCCAGCTTGCCGACCACGACGCCGGCGGCGGCGTTGGCAAAATGCGCCGCCATTTCCAGATCGGCGCCGGCGGCGAGGGCCAGGACCAGCCCCGCGATCGAGGTGTCACCGGCCCCGGAAACGTCGAACACCTCGCGGGCCGCGGTGGGGATCTGCTTCAGGACGTTTCCCTGGGTGCAGAGCAGCATCCCGTCTTCGCTCAGCGTGACGACCAGGTGGCGCGGACGGTGGCGTTCGTAGATGCGCGCACAGATTTCGGCGGCCGGAAACGGCTCCAGCGAGTCCCAGTGGACGCCCGCGAGTTCGGCGGCCTCGCGCCGGTTGGGCGTCAGGAGGTCGAGCCCGTGAAGATCGAGATTCCGCCTGGGCTTGGGATCGAGCGCGATCAGCTTGCCGGCGGCCGAGGCCTGGCGGACCACGAGATCGACCAGATTCTGAGTCAGGAGCCCCTTGGCGTAATCCGAAAGGATGACGGCGTCCGCGGCGGCCAGGTCCGGGCCGAGCAGTTCCTGCGCCCGCGCCGGATCGACGGCATACTGGGCCGGCGGCGATTCGCGATCGAGACGGACCAGCTGTTGGTGCTGGGCGATCACGCGGGCCTTGATGATGGTGTGGCCGTGCCCGCCCAGATTGACGCACTTGATTCCGCGCTCGGCCAGGAGGTCGGCGAGCCGGCGGCCCGCCTCGTCGTCCTGCAGGCAGCCGGCGACCCCGGCGCGGGCGCCCAGGCTCACGAGGTTCAGCGCGACGTTGGCCGCGGCCCCGGCCGTGTAGGAATCGCGCTGGACGTGCACGACCGGAACCGGCGCCTCGGGGGAGATGCGCGTGGCGTCGCCCCAAAGGTAGTGGTCGAGCATCACGTCGCCCACCACGAGGATGCGCAGGCGGGCGATCTTTCGCAGCAGGTTGCGCGCTTTGACGGGCGAGATGGACATCAGGGAATCTCCCAATCGTAGTGAAAGTGCGAGAGCATCCGCGGCCGGCCCGCGGTGACCTGGACGACGTCCTCGATGCGGCACGCGCCCAGGCCGGGGTAGTACAGTCC
>JBJKRV010000417.1:0-4032 GCA_046704465.1 Opitutaceae bacterium
AGTTGCTTCAGGTTCCAGGCCCCGTCCGCGCCCGGGGCGGTCACGTGATTCGCGGTCAGGAAGGCCCGGAGCGAATCGTCCGCCAGCGATCGTCCGTCAAAGGCCTCCGCGGTCGATTGCGGCGAGATCGGTTTTGCCTGGTAATGAGCGCACCCGCTCAAGGCGGCGAGGGCGAGCGCCGCGGCGGGCAAGAGACGGTGCCCGGCCGGTCGGGACGGTCCGGGGGCGCCGCCGGCCTCGGGTCGGCCGGCAGGAGACGGAACGGAATCGGACCTCATGGACGATGACACTGGGCTGGTAGACATGTGTCCGCAAGGCGGTCGGACGGAAGGGAAAAAGGCGAATATGGATTGGTCACCTGAATCCAGAATGAACGAGGGCTGAAATGTTTTTCAGTCGGACGGAGCGTCTGACCGTCCCGGTGGTGCATCGGTTCATTCCATTCCGTAAACCAGAACCTTGAAGCTGCCCGGAACGATCGCAGGGCGCCGGCGGCGTCCGCCCGCGGCCGACTCCGGCGGCGGCTCGAATGCCGCCGTGGCGAGATAGACATCGTGGGTTTTGCGATCGAGCGCCATCGTGCGCGCCCCGCGCTCCGTGGTGAGTTTCTGCACCACGGTCAGGCCTTCGGGCCCCTCCTCGCGGGCGATCGTCAACGTGCCGTCCCCGCAGGAGGCAAACGCCAGCCCGGTGCCGGGGTCATACCGGCAGGCGTCCACGCCCGCCCCGATCGGCACCGTGGCGAGCACCCGGCCGTCGGTGCTGTCCATCATCACCATCAGGTGGTTGTGGCAGCCGATGAAGAGCCGGTGATGGGCGCGGTCGATGGCCATGCCGGAGGCGCTTTCGCCCGGCGCGATCGGCCACCGCGCCACCACCTGGTGGGTGGCGGTGTCGATCACGGCGACGACGCTCTTGTCCTCCAGGTTGTCGTAGACCCGCCCCGCCGCGGGATCCACGGTGGCGAACTCGGGCCGCCCGCCGAGCGGGATGGTGGCCACGACCCGGTTGGTCCGGGCGTCGATCACCGTTGCCGAGTCGGCGCGTCCGTTGAAGGTGTAGAACTCCTTCCGGCCGGGGTCGTAGAGCATGCCGTCCGGGCCGCGGTCGGTGTCGACCTTGGTCAGAATCTTCAGGGTCTTCAGGTCGATGACGGCGGCCTTCGCCTCCGCCCCGCAGGTGGCCAGGCCGCGATCAAGCGCCGGAGCGAGGGCCACGCCGTGGACCCCCGGCGTGCCGTCGATCTCTCCCATGATCGCGTCGCGATCGAGATCGACCACGACGACCTTGGTGGAGTGGCTGACGTAAAGCCGGCGGGCGCCCGGATCGACGGAGAGGTAATCCCAGAAACCGCCGCCACCGATCGGGATGGTGCGCAGATAATGGTACGACACGGTCGCGCCCGAAAGCAGGACCGGGCTGAGGCCGAGGACGCCGAGGACGGCGAATCCGACGAGCGAGCGGGTGATTTTCATGACAAGACAAACCGGGACCACCAGGGTCATCTGGCAAGGCCGGCAGACCGCACTTTGGTTCTTCGGGCAAAGACCGGCGGAGTCAAATTCGGTAACATGACGATCTTGTCATTTGGAGGTTACCGGCCGGCCATCCGTGTCGGGTAGAATGCGGGCGCCGGAGACACCGGGCCCCGTGCTTTCGCCTCGTCCCGCTCCGGAGGAATTCGCTACGCTCGAGCCATGCGCATCCTCGTCGTCGAGGACGAAAAAAAGATCGCCTCCTTTATCAGCAAGGGGCTGGCGGAGGCCGGCTGCAACCCGCTGGTCTCCCACCGGGCCGACGAGGCGCTGCGGCTGGCTCTCGACGAGCAGTTCGACGCGGTGGTGCTCGACATCATGCTGCCCGGGCGCGACGGCCTGAGCGTGTTGCGGCAGTTGCGGGAACAGCGCAACACGGTGCCGGTGATCCTGCTGACGGCGCGCGACGGGTTGAGCGAGCGCGTCGAGGGACTGAACCTCGGGGCCGACGATTACCTGGCCAAGCCCTTCTCGATGGACGAACTCATCGCCCGCCTGCGGGCGGTCAGCCGGCGGCATTCGGGCACCGGCCTGAGTCTGCAGCGTTATGACGACCTCACGCTGAACCTGATCACGCATGAGGTGCGGCGGGGCGGCGACCGGATCGACCTCACCACCCGGGAATATGCGCTGCTGGAATACCTGTTGCGTTCACCCGGCCGGGTGCTGACGCGCACGCAACTGTGCGAACAGGTTTGGGACTACCATTTCGATCCGGGCACGAATGTGGTCGACGTGTGCATCCAGCGCCTGCGGCGGAAGCTGGACGACGGGCGCGCGGTGAAGCTGATCCAGACAGTGCGCGGGGTGGGTTATACCTTGAGGGCGGGTCCATGAAGGCGCTGTCCCTGCGCTGGCAGATCACGCTCTGGGCCGCGCTTTGCACCGGGCTGGCGCTGGTGACGTTCGGGGTCGTCGTCGTGTTTGAAATCTATGCGCAGCAGGTGGAGACGATCGACGCCCAGCTCGCCACGGAGGCCGGCCTGGCGTTCGGCACGCGCGCCGGGGACGGCGTCGGCATCGAGGCGAACCTGGCGCGGCTCACCGGGCTGCCGCGGGGAGAGTTTTCCCTGCAGGGGTTTGCTCTCGGACCGACGGGGCGGGCCGTGACGGTGGCCCGGCCGGAGGATCTCGCCGCCCTGATGCCGCCGGCCCCGCGGCGGCGCGAGTTTTTCACCCGACGGATCAAGGGCCATTGGGTGCGCATCGGCGTGTTCTCCCGGCATGGCACCACCATCCTGCTGGCGACTTCGCTGCACCGGGCGTGGGACAGCGTCACCGATCTGCTGGGCGCCTACGGCATCGCCCTGCCGCTCGTCCTGCTGCTGGTGGCCGGCGGAAGCTGGTGGATCGCCCGGCGCGCGCTCGTGCCGATCACGACCATCACGCAGACCGCCGCCGACAACACCGCCGCCCGCCTGCCCCAGCCGCTGCCGGCGCCGGGACGGGCCGACGAGATCGCGCGCCACATCCAGGTGCTGAACGGCATGTTCGACCGCCTGCAGCGGGCCTTCGAACAGGCCAACCGGTTCACGGCCGATGCCGCCCACGAGCTGCGCACGCCGCTGACGATCATGCGGGGCCAGCTGGAGGACGCGGTGCAGTCCGGTCAGCTCAATCCGGAGCAGGAACGCCTGCTCGTGGGGCTGCTGGAGGAAACGGCCGGCCTGCAGCGGATCACCGAGAATCTGCTGCTGCTGGCGCGCTTCGACGCGGACCGGAGCCCGCTGCAACGCGCCGGCGTCGACCTGAGCGAACTGGTCGGTGAGGCGGCAGACGACGCGGAGATGCTGGCCGCGCCGAAGGGCATTCGCATCGGGGTGCAGGTCGATCCCGGCATCGTCATCGAGGGCGACCGGGTCATGCTCCGGCGCGTGATGCTGAACCTGCTCGACAACGCCGTGAAATTCAACCGGCCCGACGGCGAGTTGAAGCTGGAGCTGCACGGAACCGGGGCCGAGGCTGTGCTGACGGTGGGCAACACGGGCCCGGGCATTCCACCGGAGCGGCAGACGGCGCTGTTCGAACGATTCTACCGGCTGACCACGGACCGGAGCCGGGATACCGGCGGCAGCGGCCTCGGGCTGAGCCTCTGTCGCGAAATCATCAGCGCGCACGGCGGCCGGATCGCCCTGGAACGCTCCGGCGACGATTGGACGGAGTTCTGCGTGTACCTGCCCAGGGCGGTGAAGCTGGCGCAACCGCTGCTGGACGCCGGTGCGCGGTGAGTGAAGGCAGGCCGAGGCAAAGGCCCGCAGCCGGCCATCACCGCTGAATCTTGAACGCGCCTTCCAGGCGGATGTCGCGAGAGGAGGGTCCCGCCATGACGCGGTAGGTGCCTGGCTGGATCTCCCACCGGTGGGCGCCCGTGTTCCAGTACGCCAGCGCGTGCGGCGGAATCTCGAGATGAACTCGACGCGTTTGCCCCGGCGCCAGCACGACGCGCGCGAATCCCTTCAACTGTTTCGGCGGCTGCGGCACCGTCGCCGTCGAGGGG
>JBJKRV010000418.1:0-9811 GCA_046704465.1 Opitutaceae bacterium
GTGCAGACCACGACGTATCAGGTTCAGCCGATCGATTCGAATGGTGTGCAGACGACTTCCACGACGGCATCTTCGCAGGCAACAGCTACCAATAGCGTCGCCAATCTCTTGGGAACTCTCACGAACACCACCACGACGAGTCGGGTGGCCACGGCGGTCTTCTCGGCGTCAGATTTCAACGTCGTCCTCAGCGCCCTCAAGACACTTAGCGACACGAAGATTGTTTCGAATCCGACGATCGTCACATTGAACAACACCGAGGCGTTCATCAACGTGGGTGAAGAATATCCGATCCCGAGCTACACTTATAATCAGGAGCGCGGATCTTTTGAGGTCAGTGGGTTCACCTACAAGCCGATTGGCATCATCCTCAAGGTCACGCCCCAAGTAAACGCGCAGGGATTCATCAAACTCAATCTGGCGCCGGAGGTGAGCCAGCAAAACGGGACGACTACTTTCGGCGGCGCTGGCGGAGCGCAGATTCCCATCATCGCAACGCGTACCGCGACGACCCAAGTTTCAATGAAGGACGGATACACGATGGCGATCGGCGGCCTTATGCGGACGCAGACAACCCATGGGGGTACCCGGGTCCCGGTACTGGGTGATATCCCGCTGTTGGGCCGCCTGTTCCGATCCGACTCAAGGGATCAAGTGGTCACGAATCTCATCATCTTCATCACGGCCAAGACGATCAATGCCGAGGGGGCGAGTCCGGAGGAAGTGATCAATCCGGCGCAGTTGCGCGGCTTGGGTCTTCGGCGCGACGAGTTGCCCGGCTACCGGTCGAAGGTCGATCCTTACCTGCCCGACAAGCCGGCGAGCGCTCCGGCGCCCACCAGCGGCATGTAGAGTGGGTGCGACCAAGGCTGGTCGCGGTGAAACGACCGATTCCGACGGGCGCGCGGTGTCAAGCCGCGCGCTTTGCCGTCGCTTGAGCTCGACTATTGGTTAGCCATTTCGGGAAAACCTCTTAGCGTCGGTCGTCGATGACTGCCGCCAAGCAGCGGGCGCCCGCACCCACCAAGAGCGGCTTGGGCGAATTGTTTGTCCGCCTGGAGCCGCATATGCGCGAACTGGATCGCTTTCTGAAAGCCCAGCTTGAGGACTTTGAGCCGGAGATTCACGAGCTGGTCGAATATTGCCTGGACGCTTCGGGGAAACGCATCCGGCCGTCCCTGGTCTTCTTCAGTGGCTGGCGGGATGCGGCTCGAGTCGATCCGGCTTTGGTGCGAGCCGCGGCCATCGTCGAAATGGTGCACCTCGCGACCCTCGTGCACGACGATATCATGGACGGAGCGATGTTGCGGCGCAACCGTCCGACTGCAGCCCGGCGGTTCGGGAACGATACCGCGGTGTTGTTGGGAGACGCGCTGCTGGCGCACGCGGTGAATCTAGCGGCACAGTTCCCATCCAACGAGGT
Organism: Opitutaceae bacterium; assembly: GCA_046704465.1. Taxonomy (GTDB): domain Bacteria; phylum Verrucomicrobiota; class Verrucomicrobiia; order Opitutales; family Opitutaceae; genus Fen-1467. The sequence goes on from JBJKRV010000418.1 coordinate 1,424, forward strand.
ATGCCGTTTGGTCTCGAGCGCCACGCGCAAGGTATGTGCGGGCGAGATCGCCCAGACGTTGCGACGAGGCGATGTGTCTGTGACCCTGGCTGACTACCGACGCATCGTCGACCTCAAGACAGCGGAACTCTTTCGAATCTCATGCCTCCTAGGCAGCCAACTGGCCGGGTTTGATGCAGAGTTTGTCGAAGCCGCGGCCGGGTTTGGCCGACACCTGGGCATCGCTTATCAGATCTATGACGATCTGGCGGATTTCTTTGGCGAAGAACGTCGGATTGGCAAGACTCTGGGCACGGATCTGGCGGGGGGGAAGGTGACACTTCCGCTTCTGGTTCTGATCGAGAAACTGCCTGAGTCAGAGCGAACCGAATTGTTGAATGAGATTCGGACGGGGCATGTTCCGCAGTTTGCCCATCGACTCGCCCAGATGAACGGCTACGGAGTGTTCACAGAGGTGGCAGCGAGCGTGCAGACGGAGTTGGAAGCGGCCACCTCCAGACTGGGGCGTTGGTCGCACTTGGAACCCGCCCTGCTCTTGGGGTGGCTCATCGCCTTACTTCGCGAGCAAGTTGACGGCCTCAGACGGGATCCGGTCTGAGGCCCAGAATCGGATTGCGCCACTTGGATTGCATGATTTCCTTGCACCGATGGGCCTCACCAAAGCAATCAGCAAGACGCTGGTGGCCTCTCCGGAGCGTCAGGAGGAGGCGGATGCGGATTGGAAGGTTGTAAAGCAGGTGCAGGCCGGTGACGTGGCGGCGTTCGACCGGTTGATCCTAAAATACCGGGAGCGAGTCTTTTCGGTGATCTACAACCTCTGCTCCAATCGGGAGGATGCCGCCGATCTTACGCAAGCGGCGTTTATCAAGGCATTTCAATCCATCAACCGATTTCATGGGCAGGCCTCTTTCTTCACGTGGCTGTACCGCATTGGCGTCAATGCCACGTTGACACATCTCCGAAAGAACCGACTGCGCACATTCTTCAGTTTCGAGCGAATCACTGAAGAGGACAAATCGTCGGAAGTGTTGGATGCGCTAACAGATAGGACAGGTGCGGATCGTGAAACCTATGTGCGGGAGCTGCAGGAAAAATTGAACGAAGCGATGCAGAAGCTGTCTATCAAGCATCGGATGGTAGTGACGTTGTTCGAGATCGACGGATTGAGCCACGCTGAGATCGCGCAGATCTTGGGCTGTTCGGTAGGAACGGTGCGATCCCGTCTCCATTATGCCAAGCAGATGCTGCAAGCGGAGCTGCAGGCCTATCTTCGCTGAATGATCATGTCAGAAGATCGTCCGCATCCGCCGGTCAAAGTCACCTTGGAAGACCTCCTGCGCCTGAAACGGTGCGAGCGTCCGGCCCCGGAGTTTTGGACGGATTTTGAGCGCGGCTTTCGACAGAAGCAGCTGGCGGCGTTGGTGGTGCGGAAGTCGTGGATGCACAATGTTGCGGCAGCCTACCGGCGTTTCGGCCGGGTGGGTGTTCCCGTCGGGGCCGTGGCAATTCTTGGTATCGCCGTTTTGTCGATTCGCTACGAATCGGTGCCCTCCCGGACGATTTCGCCAATGGTTGTTCCACGGGAGACGCTTGCACGCATTCGGCCGACGACGGTCCGACCGGTCCGCGCGGTAGAATCCGTCGGGTCCGCCGCGGTTGAAATGCCGGTGCGCAGGAAGGTGGTTTCGGCCGCGGCGCCGGCCGCTGCGAGCAAGGCGACGCCCGTGGTTGCGGTGGTTTCGGCGGGGCTTCCGGCGCAGGCAGTCGACCCGGCTGCTTGGCTGGGGGAAATTTTGAGTGATCATGCCAGTGCGGCCGAACTGACACCCTCTGCGCGTTCGATAGCAGTGAACTATGCTGCGGCTGCGGTGAACGAGCCGGAGCTGGTTGAGTCGGTGACCCGTCCGTTGGGCTTTGAAAGCCGCGCCCTCCCGGCTGTCAGGGCGCAACATGCTGCGGAAGTCCTTCCAACGGCGGTGGCGGTCACGGAATCGCGTCGCAACCGCCTTTTGGCGTCGCTCGACACCGGCGGTCGCGAACAGTCCGAAGTGGTTTCGCCGGAACCCGCCCGTCGCAGTGTCCTCCGCAATCTTTCCCAGGAAAACTGGGATCGATCCATGGGGCGGCTGGAGGCGGAGGGAGACCGGCTATCGATAAGATTTTGAGCTTCTGACGTTCGTCGCGATCGCGTCGCCCCGCACCAAGACGTGCGGGGCTTTGCTTTTTATAGCGCTTCCCTTACGCTGCGGGCAACCCGCCTACCTATGAGAATTGAATGTGACTCCATGGGGGAAATGCAGGTCCCCGACGATGCGTTGTATGGTGCCTCAACCCAGCGCGCGGTCCTGAATTTTCCTATCAGCGGACACACCATGCCCCCAGGCTTCATCCGCGGGCTTGGCTTGGTGAAGTTCGCCTGTGCCCAGGCAAATGAGGAGCTTGGCCGCTTAAGCGTCGAGAAAAGCGCCCTCATCCGCAAGGTCGCCGAGGAGGTGATGGACGGGCGTTTGTCGGAGCACTTTCCGGTGGATGTCTTTCAGACCGGATCAGCCACGTCGTCCAACATGAATATCAACGAGGTGATCGCCAACCGGGCGAGCCAGTTGGCGGGCCAGCCGATCGGTTCCAAGAGACCTCTCCACCCGAATGATGATGTCAATCTTGGCCAATCATCCAACGACATTGTACCAACGACGCTGCATGTGAGCGTGGCGGTGGCTCTGAAGGAACAGCTGACGCCGGCGCTCGAAGAGCTGGCGGCGGCCCTCGAGGCCAAGGCGAAGGCGTTCGACGGAATTGTGAAAATCGGCCGCACCCATTTGATGGACGCCACGCCACTCACACTCGGCCAGGAATTCTCGGGTTACGCGGCGCAGGTCCGGAAGGCGTCCACTCGAGCGCAGAAGGCTGCGGCCGCGCTCGAGGAGTTGGCGATCGGAGGCACCGCCGTGGGCACCGGCATCAACTGTCATCCGGAGTTTCCCGCCCGAGTTTGCCGGATTCTGGCGGAGCGCACAGGCGTTCCGTTTCATGAGGCTCGCAACCATTTCGAGGCCCAGGGAGGTCGGGATGACTGCGTCGAGGTCGCCGGTCAACTGACTACGATTGCCGCCAGCCTGACGAAGGTGGCCAACGACATCCGACTGCTGGGATCGGGTCCCCGGGCCGGTCTGGCGGAGATTCGGCTGCCGGCCACCCAGCCCGGGTCGTCGATCATGCCAGGAAAGGTCAACCCGGTGATGAGCGAAATGCTCGTGCAGGTGGGCATCTACTCCATGGGCATGGCACAGATTGTCGCCCTGTGTGGTCGCGACGGGCATTTTGAGCTCAACGTCACGATGCCGCTCATCGCTCATGCCCTGCACGAGGCGATTCATTGCCTGGCCGGTGGTTGCCGCATTTTCGCCCGGCGGTGCGTCGCAGGCATTGAGGCGGATGAGGCGCGATGCCGCGAGCTCGTGGATCGCTCGTTGATGTTGGTCACGGCCCTCAATCCCTTCATCGGATACGATGCGGCGGCGGCGGTGGCCAAGGAGGCGTTGGCAACCAACAAGACCCTGCGCGAAATCGTCTTGAAGCGGGGTCTGTTGGATGCGTCGACGCTTGACCGGGCGCTTGACCCCCGGGCGATGACCCGACCCGATGGAGTTTGACGCGCCGGTAGTCACAGCCCGCCGGCGTGCCGGAATCATGCCGGTATTCTCGTCGAGCCTTACCATTTCCACCCGGGCGCCGGGAACTTATGAGATCACCGATCGGTGTGAGGCTGCGTTGCAGCAAAGCGGCCTGCGCCACGGGGTGCTGACGGTGTTCTGCCGTCACACGAGTTGCAGTCTCGTCGTGATGGAGAATGCGGATCCCTCCGCGCGCCGCGATCTCGAAGCGTGGCTGGACCGGTTGGTACCTGAGAATGACCGGGCCTTCACCCACACGCTGGAGGGAGGCGACGACATGCCGTCACACATTAAAACGGCCCTGACGCGGACCAGCGAAAGCATTCCGTTTGCCGAGGGCCGGTTGTCGCTCGGCACCTGGCAAGGCATCTTTCTCTGGGAGCACCGGCGGGCACCGCACGTCCGGACGGTGGTTGTGACGGCCGTGGGCGAATAGGACGGCGGCGCGCCACGCAAGGTCAGGGCGCGCTCTTCTTGGGAGCGGCGCAGGCGTTGGTGAAGAAATCGTTGCCTTTGTCATCCACCAGAATGAAGGCGGGGAAATCCTGCACCTTGATCCGCCAGATCGCCTCCATCCCAAGTTCCGGATATTCGAGCAGCTCGACCTTCTTGATGTTGTCCTTCGCGAGAATGGCCGCCGGTCCACCAATGGACCCGAGATAGAATCCGCCGTGCTTTCGGCAGGCATCGGTCACTTGCTTCGACCGGTTGCCCTTGGCGATCATGACCATCGATCCGCCCAGCGATTGAAACAGGTCCACGTAGCCGTCCATCCGCCCGGCGGTGGTCGGCCCAAACGAGCCGGAAGGATAGCCCTTCGGTGTCTTGGCCGGGCCGGCATAATAGACCGGATGTTGGCGAAAATATTCTGGAAGCCCCTGGCCGGCTTGGACCCGTTCCTTGAGCTTGGCGTGGGCGATGTCGCGCGCGACGATGATGGTGCCATTGAGCGAGAGCCGCGTGGTGACCGGGTGGCGCGAGAGTTCGGACAGGATCTCGGGCATCGGCCGGTCGAGGTCGAGGCGGACAATGTTCTCCTCGCGGAGGACCCGGCAACGATCGGGGATGAATCGACCGGGATTGGGCTCCAATTGTTCGAGCCACACCCCTTCCTTGGTGATCTTCGCCTTGATGTTGCGGTCGGCCGAACATGAGACCCCGATACCGACCGGGCAGGAAGCGCCATGGCGCGGCAGGCGGATGATGCGCACGTCGAGGGCAAAGTACCGGCCGCCGAACTGCGCACCGATCCCACACGCCTGCGCCGCCGCAAGGACCCTGGCTTCAAGCGCGGTGTCCCGAAAGGCGCGGCCGAGTTCGTTGCCCGTCGTGGGCAGGGCGTCGAGATACTTCGCGGACGCGAGTTTCACCGTCTTCAGGCAGGCCTCGGCCGAGGTGCCGCCGATCACGATCGCCAGGTGGTAGGGTGGGCAGGCGGCGGTACCGAGATACTTCATCTTGTCGGCGATGAACGCTTCAAGGCTCTTCGGATTCAGGAGGGCTTTGGTCTCCTGATAAAGGAAGGTCTTGTTGGCCGAGCCGCCGCCTTTGGCGACGAAAAGGAATTCGTAGTTTTGACCCTCCGTCGCCGCGATGTCGATCTGCGCCGGCAGATTGGTGCCCGAGTTCTTCTCCTCATACATGTCCAGCGGGACGGTCTGCGAATAGCGGAGATTCTCCTCGGTATAGGTCTGGTAGATGCCCTTGGACAGAAACTCGGCGTCATCCGCGCCGGTCCACACTTGCTGTCCCTTCTTGGCCACGACGGTGGCCGTGCCTGTGTCCTGGCAAAAGGGAAGGATGCCTTCAGCGGAGATCTCGGCATTGCGCAGCAGGGTCAACGCAACGTAGCGGTCGTTTTCCGAGGCCTCGGGGTCTTCGAGAATGGCGGCGACTTGCTTGAGGTGCTTTTCTCGCAGCAAGAACGAGCAATCGCGCATGGCGTGATGAGCCAGATATGCCAGCGCTTCGGGATCGACTCGCAGGATTTCGCGACCCTCAAAGGTCGCAGTGGTCACGAAATCCCGCGTCAGCAGGCGATACGGAGTCTCGTCGGGTCCGAGTGGAAACGGGTCTTGGTAGCGGAAGGGCGGCACAGGCATGATACAGAAGGTTAGCGCACGATAATTCAAATTTCCCGACGAAACCTCAGCAGGCGAGCGGAATTAGCCGGAAGGACCCTGCACATAAGCCAGCCTCGGTAACGGGCCGATTCAGCTGGGCAGGGCGGCGTCCGGGATCCTACAACAGCTTCATCTTGGGCAGATCTTGCACGTCGACCAGGCCCACCGGCCGGCCTTCGGAATCGACGGCGATCACGTCATCGATCTTGTAACGGTCGAAGACGCGGAGCGCTTCGACGGCCAGGGCATCAGCCGGCACGGTTTTGGGGGTGCGGGTCATGAAGCGGCGCACCGGTTGCGCAAGGTAATCGGGGTTGTTCAGCAGGTGGCGTCGAAGGTCGCCGTCAGTCATGATTCCCGTCAGGCGTCCCGAGTCTTCGTCAATCACGGCGACGCACCCCGCCTTGGCCCGGGTCATTCCCAGAATGGCATCCTGCACCGTTTGTTTCTCGGGCACGATCGGGAAGCGGTCGCCGGTCCGCATGATGTCGTTCACCTTGAGCAGGAGCGTGGTGCCGAGGCTGCCGGCGGGATGCAGGCGGGCGAAATCATCGCGTGTAAATCCGCGCCTTTCCAGCAACACCATGGCCAGGGCATCGCCCAGCGCCAGGGCCGCGGTGGTGCTGGCGGTGGGAGCAAGGCGTAGTGGACAAGCCTCGCGCGGGACCCGGTAGAGCAGGCGCAGATCGGCATCCTTCGCGATCTCCGAGTCCGGGTTGCTCGTGAGGGCCACCGTGACGATTTCAAACCGCTTCAACATGGCCAGCAGCCGCAGCATCTCATCACTCTGCCCGCTGTTGCTGAGCAGGATGGCGAGGTCGCCCGGCGCACACAGGCCGAGATCCCCGTGCAGGGCCTGGGTGGCATCGAGGAAGCAGGAGACGACGCCCGTGCTGTTGAACGTGCCGGCGAGTTTCTGGGCAATGTGAGCCGACTTGCCCACACCGCTGAAAATGAGCTTCCGGTCGGCTTTGATCACATTTTCCACGGCCTCGACCACGGCGACAAAGGCGTCGTCCAAACCCTCGGCCGTGCGCTGCAGCGCCTCCATCTCGATCCGGATGCATTCGCGGCCGCGGGCCAGAACGGAATCGGGGTCGTGGGTCATTTAGGATTTGTCTCGCGAAAGACCGTGCGTGAACTTAGCCCGCGATCTTGGGCGTTCAATCCCATTCCCGTAGCTTCCGGCGGAGCCGCATTTTCTGCGGTGGTCTATGGCTGCTCTTCATGCTGGTGTTCGCCGGCTGCGCGCGCGACAGCGGAACGGCGTCCAGCCCGGAGACAGACGATCCATTGTACCGCCACGGGCAGCAACTGCTCAAGCAGGGCCGCACCCAGGAAGCCCTGAGCGAATTTCTCCAGCTGATCGAGAAGCGCGGCGACCGCGCCCCCCAATCCCATCTGGAGGCGGGCCTGATCTACGACGCGCCGCCGTTCAACAATCCCATCTACGCCATTTACCACTTTCGCCGGTTTTTGGAGCTTGATCCCGATTCACGCCAGGCCGATCTCGTCCGCGAACGAATCGATGCCGCGAAACGGCAGTTTGCTCGTTCACTGCCGGCCCAGCCCTTTGAAAACGAGACCACCCGGTTCGATCTCGCGGCCAAGGTCGACCAGTTGGAGAAGGAAAACCAGCAGCTCAGGGCGCGATTGGCGCAGCTCGATCCTGGCGCCGTGAGCCCGGGCAACGGGGGCGGCACCGGGAAGATCGCGGTGCCGGCGCCGGCGCCTTCGGCGCTGAACATGCAGCTGCCGCCGATCGCAGGCTCGGCTCCGCGACCGGCGGCGACCGCAGCGTCGTCAAGCCGGGGGGCTTCCCCGACGGGCGCCCCCGCCCCGGCGATGCGTATTCATGTGGTGGCTCCGGGCGAGACGCTCTACGGCATCGCCCAGCGATACTACGGCAGCGGCTCCAAGTGGCCGGAAATACTGAAGGCAAACCGGGACATACTGAAGAACGAGAACGAGGTCCGGCCCGGCATGCAGCTTCGCATCCCCTGAGACCGGCGGCGCCCGTGAGGCGGAATACTCCGCCCAGGTGGAGCTGGTCTCGGTCACACGCACCCGCTCGACCGTGACGCCGCCGGTGGGCACGATGCCGGGAAGGCGGCGCTGGATTTCGTCGAAGACCGCGCGGGCCATCACTTCGCTGGTCGGGTCGGTGGCGTCGAAGGGGATGACGCGGTCGCCGTAGGTTTGCCGGTAGAATTCGTAGTTGGGATCGGCAGTATTGAGGCAAAGCGCATGATCCCAGCGCTCGAGGAACGCTCCGAGGGCGGCCTTCACCGCCTGGAAATCGCACACCATGTTGTTTCCGTCGAGCCGGTCGGCGGTGAGCACGACTTCCACCGTCCGGCTGTGCCCGTGGGGAAAGCGGCACTTCTCGGGATGCTTTGACAGGACGTGCCCGCTCTCGATCTCGAAGGTCTTGCAGATGCGGTAGGGCATGGCGGAGATACGCCCACACGTATCGCGCCGGGGCTCGGTGGCCAAGAACGGAATCGCCCCGCGGACGCCCTAGACGGTCCGGGAGAAGCGGCGGGGCCCGGCTTCGAGATAGGCGTCGAAGCGCATGGCCACGATGCGGA
>JBJKRV010000419.1:0-3172 GCA_046704465.1 Opitutaceae bacterium
TGTTGAGCCAGCCGGCGATGGACAGGCCCGGTGCGATCGGCTGGCTGGTGGCGTCGGGTGTCGACTTCAGCGTCTCCCGCGTGTGGCTGGCGCCGAGGGCAAAGCTCAGCTTGCCGTTGGGAAGGTCGAACGGCGTGCCCCGAAACAGGAAGTCGTACGACGCGAGCGTGCTCTCCATGTGATCCGTCTTGGTGCCGATGACGTTGCCGGGCAGGGCGCCGGCGGCCTGGTCATAGGCGAAGGGATTGATCGCCCCGCTCGCGAGCGCGGTGTTGAGGTTGGCCGTGTTGATCTGGCCCGGGTTGGAGACCCCGAGGTTATACCGGTTGAGGTTGACGCCGACCTCCCAGCTGTACTTCGGCCCCAGCGCGCCCCTCAGGCCGCCGGCGAACCGGTAGAACTCGCTCTGGTCGAGGGTCCGGATCGGATACTGCGCAAACTGGTTGTACACGTTCACCAGGTTGACCGTGTAGCCCTGGGCGTTCGGCTGGAACAGCCAGGTGGGCGAGAACGGGCTGTTCGGCTGGAGATAGGGAACGTACGGGACATAGGCGCCCGGACCCGCCGGCGGCGGCGAGCTCCCGTAGATGAACGGATCGGTGAACGGCGCCGAGATGTAGGGCGACATCGATTGTGCCGCCATCGACGATTCGACGCGGTCGAAACCGTAGAGCAGGTTGCCGAAGGCGACGAGGCGGTCGTCGAAGATGTGGTGTTCAAAGTTCGCCATGACGCTGCGACGCTTGAAGCTCGCCATCAGCGTTTGCTGGCCGGCCACGTTGTAGCCGTGCTGGAGTTGCTCGGGCGTGACCGGCTGGTAGACCCCCATCTGGACCAGCTGGTCGAGCGAATACTGCAGGCCGGGGGGCGGGGCCTTGAGGGACGGATTCAACTGGTAGTAGGCGAGGGCGCCCGGCTGCGTCATCGGCTGCCCCGTGTTGGGGTCGAAGGAGATCGAAAACGGCTGGACGCTGATGATCCCCGGGTAGCTGGTCGTGGTGTAAATGGGGTTCGAGTACGGCCGCTGGCTCATGAAGATCGGGCTCGATTCCGTGCCCTCGACCGAGAGCAGGAGCGACGTCCGCTTGGTGCTGAAGCCGCCCGTGACGTAGGCGCTGCGCTCGGTGAAGTGCCCGGGGTTGCTGCTCTCGCCCCAATGGACGCCGGCGTCCCAGCCGTTGAACTTGGATTTCAGGATCACATTGATGACGCCGCCGACGGCGTCGGAACCGTAAAGGGCGGACGCCCCGTAGGGCACGATCTCGATGTGATCGATGGCGGACGCGGGAATCATGTTCAGATCCACGAATTCGACCCCGAGGGCGGCCTCGGCGGGATCGTAGGCGACGCGGCGGCCGTTGATGAGCACGAGGGTCTTCAGGTTGTGAATCTGCAGAAACGACCCGCCCTGGGTGACAAACGCCTCCGAACTCGCGTTCTCGAGCCCCAGGTTCCCGTTGCCGCTGAAATACGGCGCCACCTTCCGCAGCACATCGGCCAGATCCGTGCCCATGCCGGAGTTGGCGATTTGATCGGGACCGATGACCTGCACGGGTCGGGTCGCGGTGTTGGCGAAGTCGGGCAGATAGGACGTGGTCACGACAACCTGCGATAGGGTTACAGGTTCGTCGTTGGCCGGATTTGATGTACCTGGCGCGGGCTGGCCCATGACCGCCGGCAGCATGCCGAGAACCAAGGCCAATCCACCCGCGCACCCCAGTTTTTCCACCAGATGCGGTCTCATGCAAAATTCAGACTTACAGGGAAGCAGGAGGCCTTCAATGGCAATTCGGGCGGCGGCCGGGCAACAACGCCATTGACCCCGCCCCCGCGCCTTTTTTCTCTTGGCGCTCGGCCATGAGCGCCTCCAAACCCCAGCTGGATGATTTGCGGATCGAGCGCAGCGACGCTCCCCGGAGACGATCGCGGGGATGGCCGGTGGTCGCGGTGCTCGGGATCGCGGGGCTGGTGGGCGCGGGGGCGGCCGTCTGGTGGTCGGGGCATGCCCGGGCGGCGGAAGTCCGCACCGCGGTGGCGCGTGCCGCCGAAGGTGGCGGTGCGGATCGGACCGTCCTGAACGCCTCGGGTTACGTCACCGCCCGACTGGAGGCGACCGTCTCGTCCAAGGTCACCGGCAAGGTGATGGAGGTGCTGATCGAGGAGGGGATGAAGGTGAAGGCCGGGCAGGTGCTGGCCCGGCTCGACGATTCCAACGTGATGACGAGTCTCGCCCTGGCCCAGGCGCAACTGGCCGCGGCCCGGGCGGCGCTGGATCAGACGAACGTGCGGTTGAAGGAGGCCGAGCAGGATCTCGCGCGCGAGACGGACCTGGCGAAAAACAACGTGGTGGCGGTTTCGGATCTCGATCACGCCCAGGCCGACGCCGCGGCCTACCGCGCCCAGCTCACGGAGCAGCATTCGCAGGTGGTCGTTGCCGAGCGCACCCTGGCCGTGTACCGGCAGCAGCTGGACGACACCGTGATCCGTGCGCCCTTCGCGGGCATCGTCACGTCGAAGGACGCGCAACCGGGCGAAATGATTTCCCCGATTTCGGCCGGCGGCGGTTTCACCCGCACCGGCGTCTGCACGATCGTCGACATGAAGTCGCTCGAAATCGAGGTGGATGTGAACGAGAGCTACATCGACCGGGTCGAGGTCGGGCAGCCGGTGACGGCGACGCTCGACGCGTATCCGGACTGGCAGATCCCCTGCCACGTGATTGCGATCATCCCCACGGCCGACCGGAGCAAGTCAACCGTGCGGGTGCGGGTGGGCTTCGATCATCTCGACCCAAGGATCCTGCCCGAAATGAGCGTGAAGGTGGCCTTTCGCGACCTCGGCAAATCGGTCCCGGCCTCAACGCGCACGGTCTTTGTGCCCCGCGGCGCGCTGCAGACCCGGGGCGATGGCACCGTCGTATTTGTCGTGCGGAACGGGCGGGCGGAGCGCCGGGCGGTGACGGTGCTCAACGCCGCCGCCGACCAGGCCGAGATCAGCGCCGGGCTGGCGGCCGGGGAGACGGTGGTGGTGGACCCGCCGCCGAACCTGAAGGACGGAGAACCCGTGAAGGCAATCAACCCATGAACGGATCGAGCGACGGAAACCTGGTGGAGGTGGAGGCCGTGGAGAAGGTGTTTCACCGCGGCTCCGAGGACATCCACGTGTTGTCGGA
>JBJKRV010000420.1:0-5596 GCA_046704465.1 Opitutaceae bacterium
CACGCACACCGTATCCGCCTGCAACGCCAGGCGCGTTCCATCCCGCGCCCGCACCCACCCTTCGCGGATGGCGGTCAGGACCTGTGCCGCCGCCGCGTGTTCGTCGACCACCAGCGCGCCGGTCTCGGAACGCGGCGTGAGCGATCCATCCGGCTCATAAGTCCGGTCCGCGAAGATCTCGCTGGCGACCCGCAGGCCGCACGCGCGACCCGCCTCGAGCAAGCGGCTGCCGGCCAGGCCGAACAGGATCAGCCGCGCATCGACGTCGCGCACGGCCCCGTCGACGGCGCGGGCGTTCTCCGGGTCCCGCGCCGCGATGTTGTACAGCGCACCGTGGGGCTTGACGTGGACCAGGCCCGCGCCGACGGCCCGGGCGACCCCCAGCAGAATCCGGAGTTGGTCCGTGACGAGCGTGTGGACCTCGGCCGGGGTCGTCGGGAGTTCGCGCCGGCCAAAATGATCGGGATCGTTGAAGCCCGGATGCGCGCCCGCCGCGACGCCGTGCCGCGCGGCCAGCTCGAGCGCCGCCCGCATTGACGTCATGTTCCCCGCATGGCCGCCGCAGGCGATGTTGGCCGAGGTGATGAAGGGCATCAGCTCCGCATCGTGCCCCGCTCCCTCTCCCAAATCGCAGTTCAGATCGATGACAGGCATGAACGCGCAACGCCGGCGGTTGACAAGGATGGACCCATGGCCCGATCTTCGATTTCCGATGGCCGATTTCAAGATCCGCTGACGATCGGCATCGGGCCGAGGCGTTCCGCGGCGGAAGAGGACCACCCTACCCCGCGTGCAGGGCAATGCCGTGTCGGACCGTGGCGAGGCGTTGTTCGTAGGCGAGCCACAACTCCTGCGCCTCCTCCACGCTCACGTCGCGGAACCGGATCATGTCGCCCGGCCTCGTCTGGGCCAGCAGCGGCAGATCCACCGTGGCCACGTGCGCGATCTTCGGGTAGCCGCCGATCGTCTGCCGGTCCGCGAGAAGCACGATCAGCCGGCCGTCCGGAGTCACCTGCACCGCTCCGGTGGCCACGCCCTCGGACAACAGTTCGGGGCGCCCCCTCGCGGCGAGCGCCGCCCGGGCCGAGTCGGTCGGTTCGAGCCGGATCCCCATCCGGTCCGACTTCGCCGTCACCGCGAACGCCTCGCCCTGAATTCTCTCGTGCGCATCCCCGTCAAACAAGGACCACTGCGGCCCCCGCATGACGCGCACGGTCGGCGACGCCTCATAGTGCGGACGGGCATCCGCGCTCACTTCCCAGTGGGCGGCCGTCATCGAACCCGGACCGGCCAGAGTCGCCGCCAGCCGCCGCGCCCACGCGGAGGGAGGCCCGCATTTCAGGATATCGCCCGACCGCAGCGCCCGGCCGTTCATCCCGCCGAAGCCGGCCACCGCATGAGTGCCGCGGCCGCCCAGCACGCGCGGCACCGCGATCCCGCCGGCCACCGCGAGGTAGGCGCGACAACCCGTGCGCGCGGCGCCCATGGTCAGCGTCGCCCCGGCCGCGAGCCGCAGCGGGCGCCAGCGCGGCGCGGCCTCACCGTCCACTGTCGCTCCGCAATCCGCGCCGGTCAGGGCGACCAGGGACTCGGACGCGAACCGCAGGGTCGGTCCGGCCAGGGTGACTTCGAGACCCGCCGCGCCCTCGGCATTGCCGGCGAGCAGATTGGCCAGTCGGAGGGCCGGCGTGTCCACGGCTCCCCCCGGGGTGACACCATGACGCTGCCACCCCGGCCGTCCGAGATCCTGGACCGTCGTCGCCATGCCGGCATCGACCACGACCACGCGGCTCATGGGGACGACGAGGCGGCGCGAAACTCCACGACCGTGATCGGCCGGAAGCGGACCCGGTCGCCCACTTGCAGCAGTGCCGGCGGCCGGGCCTGCGGATTGAAGAGCCTCAAGGGCGTACGGCCGATGAGGTGCCAGCCGCCCGGAGTGCCCTGGGGATAGATGCCCGTGTGCCCGCCGCCGATCGCGACCGACCCGGCCGGCACCACGGTGCGCGGCGAAGTCCGCCGGGGCGTATGCAGACCCTCGGGCAGGCCCGCCAGATAGGGAAACCCCGGCGTGAATCCGATCGCGCTGACATAATAGTCCGCCGCACAATGGCGTTCCGCGACTTCGGCGGCGGCGAGCCCGTGCACCGCGGCGACGGTCTCCAGATCCGGTCCCTCGTCGCCGCCATAGCAGACCGGGATCAGGACCCGTCTTTCCACCACCTCGCGGACCGGGGCGGACGAGGCCGCCGCGCGCGCCTCAATCCATCGGACCACACGCTTCCACGGAGAGCCCCCGTCTTTGCCCACAAGCCGCACGGGGTCGTAAAACACGGTCACGCTCGCGTTCGCCGGCACGCATTCCAAGTATCCCGGGATGGGGTCGCGTTCCAGCGCATCGGCCAACGCCTGGCCGGCCGCCACGACGCCGGGATCGAGGTTGTCGGCCAGGGTCACCAATGCCGCCGCATCGCCCAGCGGGGTGATCTTCATGCGGTCGCGGCCCGCGCGTTGACCCGGTTTTTTACCAGCACGTAGACGAGGTAGCCGACCACAACGGCGTTGGCGCAGAAAAGGGTGGCGCGGGGCCAGGTGATCCGCTCCCACAGGGTGAAGAGCTCCAGCGGCAGATAGATGCTGCCCGAAAGTGCCCCGAACCACTCCGCCCAACGCCGCTCCCACCAAAGGCCGGCCGACTCAATGAACCGGACCAGCGAATAGGCGAGCGCGCCGAGGGCCAGCATCTGCAGGTGGGCATTGTCGAGGCGGGTAATGGCGTCGATAAGTACTTGGGGATAATGACTTGCCGGATTCAGATGAAGATTGTGGACGAGGCGGTCCGCCGCATCCTGAAGATCCTCATGCATGAGCCTGAAAAGGCCCAGCCCGGCCGCCATCACGACCAATCCCTTGGTTGCTTCAATCGAGGCAACCACCTTGAGTCCGAGGCGAGAGGCCATGATTCACCCAAATAAGCGCACAACCGGTCCCATTCCGCAAGCTCGGGACCTTCTTCCCTTGCCTCCAACCAAGCTAATGTCTATTCGGCGCCCTTCTTATTTGGCCGGATACATTTGAAGTTTCCGGTCACTGCATAGAATTTCCACAAGCCCATGGCGTCAATCTATCGTCCGTCTTATGCCCTCCTCTTGGCCCTCGGGCTCATTCTGGCCGGGTGCAAGAATACCAGGATCGTGTCGTACCGGGTGGCGAAGAGTCAGGATTCTTCGAGCCTGGCCATGACCAGTCCCTCGGAATCGAAAGCGATCCATTGGGTCACACCGGACGGCTGGCACGAAGAGCCGGCCTCGGGTTTGCGCGAAGGCAGCTTTACCATCGCCGGAGCCGACGGATCGAAGGCGGACATGGCGGTGCTCACCTTCCCGGGCAACGTGGGCGGCGACCTGGCCAACATCAACCGGTGGCGGGGACAGGTCCAGCTCCCGCCGATCACTCCCGCCGAACTGCCCCAGGCATTCACCAAGGTCGACGCCCCGGCCGGTGAGTTCCTCGTGGCCGACATGGCCGGCACCGATCCGAACGCGCCGGCCGGGCAGAGGACCCGGATCCTGGGCGCGATCCTCTCCCAGCCGACCCAGACCTGGTTCTTCAAGATGACCGGCAAGGACACCCTTGTTGAATCCCAAAAGGACGCGTTCATCACCTTCCTGAAGTCGGTGCGGTTCCCGGGCGCCGCCGCGGTCGCATCCGGCTCCTCCCCGAAAAGCTCCAACACCAATGACCTGCCGCCCGGGGCGCGCGGCGTGCCGAAGCAGGGGGCGCTCGCGGCGGACACATTGCCTCCGGGGCACCCCCCGATCAGCGGGTCCGGCATGAACTCGACGCCGGTCGAAGTGGCGACGGGAGAATCGCTGGTCTGGAAGGCCCCGTCGGATTGGACGCCCACCAATGTGTCTCCGATGCGCAAGGGCAGCTACTCGGTGAGCGGCCCCGAGGGCACGGGCGACCTCTCCATCACGGCCTTCCCGGGCGACGTGGGGGGCAACCTTGCCAACGTCAACCGCTGGCGTGGTCAGCTCGGCCTGCCACCGGTGGCCGACCTCAACGGGGCCGTGCAACCCCTCGATGCCAACCATCTCCACATGCTCGTCTTCGATGGCGCCAACGGCGGCCAGGCCATCCTCGGCGCCATCCTGCCGCAGCCCGGGCAGACCTGGTTCTTCAAGCTGACGGGCCCCGCGCCGCTGGTGGCGCGGACGAAGCCGGCCTTCCTCGATTTCCTCCGGACCGTCAAGGTCCAAACCCCCTGATTCTTCCGTGCGCGAATACTTGAAAGCCCTTGTAGACCTTTTCACGTCGCTGAAGCTGACGGTGGTCCTGCTGGTGTTGTCGATGGTGCTGGTATTCATCGCCACCCTCGCCCAGGTGGACCTCGGCGTGTGGGCGGTGCAGCAGAAATATTTCCACTCGCTGTTCGTGATGACGCTGATCCCCGGCACGCACATCCCGGTGCCGGTGTTTCCGGGCGGCTATTTCATCGGCGGGCTCCTGCTGATCAACCTCATCGCCGCACACGCCTACCGGTTCCGTCTGTCCTGGCGCCAGTCCGGCATCTGGATGGCGCACTTCGGTCTGATCCTGCTGCTGGTCGGACAATTCTTCACCGGGATCTACCAGCAGGAAAGCCAGATGCGCCTCAACGACGGCCAGACGAAGGATTTCTCGGAAAGCTATCTGGATACCGAGCTGGCCGTGATCGACACCTCGAATCCCTCCTACAATGACGTGGTGGCGATTCCCCTGGCCCGCCTGGAACAGAAACGACCGATCCAATACCCGAAGCTGCCGTTCACGATCCGCACCCAGGAGCTCTACTACAATTCAAACCTGCAGATGCGTTCGCAGGTGCCCGGCGCGGCGCCGTCTCCCGCCAACCAGGGATTCGGACCGCAGCTCGTGCTCACCCCGGAAGCGATCACCTACAAGATGGACGGGCAGAACTTCCCGTCCGCCTATGTCGAACTCACCGGTTCGGACGGTCCGCTCGGGACCTGGCTCGTCTCGACACTGCTGGACCAACCCCAGACCTTCACCTACGACAACCGGACGTGGGAGCTGGAGCTGCGGGCCACGCGTTACTACCTGCCGTTCTCCGTCACCCTGCTCAAGTTCACCCACGACGACTACC
Source organism: Opitutaceae bacterium (assembly GCA_046704465.1). Classification (GTDB taxonomy): domain Bacteria; phylum Verrucomicrobiota; class Verrucomicrobiia; order Opitutales; family Opitutaceae; genus Fen-1467. The sequence goes on from JBJKRV010000420.1 coordinate 5,150, forward strand.
CGGGCTCGGACATTCCCAAGAACTTCGCCAGTCTGGTGAAAGTGCACAACGCGGCGGGGACCGTGGACCGCCAGGTGCGGATCTACATGAACCATCCGCTGCGGTTTGACGGGCGCACCTTCTACCAGGCCGGTTACGCCAACAACAATCGCACGACCATCCTCCAGGTCGTGAAGAACCCGAGCTGGTTGGTGCCGTACATCTCGTGCGCCCTGATCGGCCTCGGGCTCCTGATCCAATTCAGCATCCACCTCGTGGGCTTTATCCGCAAACGCGCCGCCAGTCCCGCCGCCGCCTGAGCCCTGCACCTGGTCGCCCACATGAAACGCTATCTTCCCTATCTCGCCCTGCTCCTCGGCCTGCTTTTTCTCGGGTCCACCTTGATTCCCCCGCGTTCGAAGTCCGACTTCGACTTGCGGGGCTTCGACCGCCTGCCGGTGTTGCTTG
>JBJKRV010000421.1:0-13109 GCA_046704465.1 Opitutaceae bacterium
CAGGGAGCTTTCGCCAAGTCCAAGAACGATGGCCACCAGTTCGAGCGCCGGCGAATCGGGATGCGCCAGACCCGGGATCTGCCACCCCAGCCCTGTGCGCGAGAGCTGCACGGACTCGTACAAGTGCCGTTCGCGCCGGGCCTGCTGCGCCGGTTCAGCCGGCAGGACCACCGGGGCCAGCCGTCCCCGGGGCACGGCGCCGAAATGGCGGGTCACCAGCGCACGCGCATCGGCCGGATCGAACGCACCGGCGAGAATGACGACCAGGTTGTTCGGCACGTAGCGCGCCCGGTAATAGGCCAGCAGATCGTCGCGGGTGACGGCCTCGACCAGTCCGCGGTGGCCGATGATCGGATGGCAATTGGGATGTTCGCGGAACGCCGACGCAAACAGGGTCTCCCCGAGCCGGTGGTCCGGGTCGTCCAGACCCATGTCGATCTCGCGCAGGATGACATCGCGCTCGCGGGTCACTTCCTCGACCGGCAGGGTCGAATGCAGCACGGCATCGGCCAGGATGTCGACCGCCACGGCGAGGTGTTCGGCCGGCAGGTCGACGTAGTAGACGGTCCGGTCGAAGGTGGTGTACGCGTTGATGTAGCCGCCGTGAGCCTGCACGACGGCGGAGAGTTCCCGGCCGGCCCGACGCTCCGTGCCCTTGAAAAGCATGTGCTCGAGGAAATGCGAAAGTCCCGCGCCCAAGTGCGCCTGTTCGTGAATGCTGCCGGTCTTCACCCAGACCTGAACGGAGGCCAAACCGGAAATGCCATCCGGCTTGAGCAGGACCACCAGTCCGTTGGGCAGCACGATCCGCTCGGGCGGATCGCGCCAGAAGCGCTTCAGCAGGGCATAATCGGCAGTGAGCTTGCGCATGAAAGGGCGTCGCGCGGCTTCACCTGGACGGAAGGTGTGCGCGCTGGTACCGGCTGGGCCCGGCCGGGCGCGGGGTCACTTCAAATCGACAGCCTCGGTCGGCGGTCCGGCGCGCCGCCGGCCAGCCGGCCGGAACGGCTTCACAAAGGCATCGTCGAAATTGTAGATGTCGGAGAAATCCTCACGCCGGTCGTTCTCGGTCTTGCTGAAGACGTTGTACTCAATCAAATTGAAGACGATCTCGCCGAAGTCGGTGCAGCGGTGAACGCCCCATGACTCGAGCACCGTCATGGCCAGTGGGCCGAATTGATCGAGAGCATGGACCCGCAGCCCATCCAGCAACTCCCGACCCGAGACATGCGGCGACTGCTGGATCCGGGCCGGATCGCTCTTCTTCAGGCTCCTCACGGTCGTATCGAGCCCCTGACGTACAAAATGGTACGCCTTTCGATCATAGCGCGGGTCTTCCTTGCAGATAAGGTCGACCACCTCGGAAAAATCCAGGTCCTGCATCATGGCTCGTGTGAAGTGGTAGCACAGCCACGGTCGCCCCGCAACCTCGTCGACGCCCCCACGTCGACCCGTCGCCGTTGACAGGCTGGAACCGGCGTCGCGGGGCCTTCCGATGGCGTCGTCAGATCCGGCTCAATTTCATCGCAATGATTTGGCTTGCAACACATTGAAGCTCTCGTAGCTTCTGTCATCAGAAACGGAGCTCGCAAGCGATTTCGGTGTCAATATAGAGCTCGCTTCCGCAAGAGACCCGCATTTAGTCTAAAATGTAGATGATTGCTTCCACTCAGTCGAACCACCCGCTTCGGGGCGCGAAGGAGTTCGGCCGGACGTCGCATGCGCTGGAGATGGCGTGTGCTCGTCTCAAGTCGGCAGGTTTGAGAATTACCCAGCCTCGCATTGCGATCCTGGAGGCACTCATCCGCTATGCGCGGCCAGTCAGCATTGAACAGATTCATCGGGAGCTGACGGGCGAGGCCTGCGACTTGGTTACCGTTTACCGGTGCCTGGCGGCGTTTGAAGAGCTGGGTTTGGTGCGCCGGTGCTTCTTCCACAACGGCACCAGCCTCTACGAAATCGACCTCAACGACTCCCCCCATTACCACATTGTCTGCAAATCCTGTGGCAAGGTGGAGCGCATCGACGCCAGCCTGACCGAAAGCATCGAACGGATGCTGAAGGATCGCGGCTACGACCAGATCACCCAGATGGTCGAATTCTTCGGGGTGTGTCCGGATTGTCAGCGCAAGGTGCGGGAGACCACGCAGGTTTCGGCTCCGTCCGTTCCGCTGAATCCGGTCCGTCATACCTGACCTGGCTCGGCCCGGTTCGGATCGAATCCGTCATTCGCCAGGCTCCCGCCTGGCGAGTTTTGTTTTGGCGGGCGAAATCCATCCGCTATTTTCGGCGGCATGCTGAAATCGACCATGGTCAAAGACGCGCTGGCCGGGCCCTCCACCGGCGATGACGTGCTGGTTCAGGGCTGGGTGCGCACCCGCCGGGACGCCAAGACCTTCTCCTTCCTCGAGGTGAACGACGGCTCCTGCCTTCGAAATCTGCAGGTGATCGCGGAAGCCGCGCTGACGAATTACGCGGAGATCCAGCACCTCAACACCGGCGCCTCGATCGCGGTGCGCGGCCGCCTCGTCGCCTCCCCCGGTCAGGGGCAGAAATGGGAACTGAAGGCGGAGCAGATCGACGTGGTCGGTCCGGCCGATTCCACCTATCCGCTGCAAAAAAAGGGGCACACGCCCGAATTCTTGCGGGAAATCGCCCACCTGCGGCCCCGGTCGAATATGTTCGGCTGCGTCTTTCGCGTGCGAAGCCGGCTGGCCTACGCCATCCACCGCTTCTTTCAGGAACGGGGCTTCGTGTATGTCCACACGCCGATCATCACCGGCAGCGACTGCGAGGGCGCCGGGGAGCTTTTCCGGGTGACGACGCTCGACCTGCAGAATCCGCCGAAGCGCGAAGACGGCCAGGTCGATTACGCCCGCGACTTCTTTGCGCGGCCCTCCTACCTCACCGTCAGCGGCCAGCTGGAGGTGGAGTCGTTCGCGTGCTCGCTCTCGCGGGCCTACACCTTCGGACCGACGTTCCGCGCCGAGAATTCCAACACCTCGCGCCATGCCAGCGAATTCTGGATGATCGAGCCGGAGATGGCGTTCTGCGACCTGCGCGGCGACATGGATCTGGCCGAAGAGTGCGTGAAGCACCTCGTGCGAACGATGCGGACGGAATGCGCGGAGGACCTCGAACTGTTTGCCAAGTTCGTCGACAAGGGCCTGCTGGCCCGCCTCGATTTCGTCCTGGAGCAGCCCTTCCGGCGGGTGCCGTATGCCGAGGCGGTCGCGATCCTGGCCGCGAGCGGCCGCAACTTCGAACATCCCGTGGTCCCCGGAGCGAACCTGCAATCGGAACACGAGCGCTACCTCACCGAGGAGCATTTCAAGTGTCCGGTGACGGTCCACGACTACCCCAGGGAGATCAAACCGTTCTACATGCGGCTGAACGACGACGGGGCCACGGTCGCGGCCATGGACGTGCTGGTTCCCGGCATCGGCGAGATCGTGGGCGGCAGCCAGCGCGAGGAGCGCCTCGACGTGCTCGAGGCGAACCTGCGGCGCCATCACCTCGACCCGAAGGACTATGCCTGGTACCTGGATCTGCGACGGTACGGCAGCGTGCCGCACTCCGGTTTCGGGCTGGGATTCGAGCGATTGCTGATGTTCGTCACGGGCGTCGCCAACATCCGCGACGTCATTCCCTTCGCGCGGACCCCGGGCAACGCCGCATTTTGAGACGGCACCCCGGCCCCGGCCCGGTCATTCGAGCGCGACGTCGGGTTTCTCGCCGTTTCGGAGGTGGTGCGCCGACGGCTTGAGCAGGAGCGCCAGCGGCACGCCGAGCAGCACGATGAGGCCGGCCACCATGAAGCCGTTGTCGAAGCCCATCACCTGCGCATGGCGGCCGAACACCCGGCTGGCGATGAACAGGATCTTGGTCCGGGGATTGGCCACCAGACCCGGCTCGTGGTGGAAGATCAGCGGCATGACCTTGAGGCCCAGGTGGGTGAAGAACCGGGACGACTCGTAGGGCAGCGCGGATCCGATGCGCACCAGGTGCGTCTGGATGGCGTCCGTCACGTAGCTGTTGAGAAACGCGATGCCCAATGCGCCGCCAATGTTCTGCGACACGCTGAGGAAGCTGCTGGCCATCGGCAGTTCGTGACGCGGCACGGCATTGAGCGCAGCGGCGATCAACGGCGCGACCAGGAAAGCGAGGCCAACCCCGCGCACGATCTGCGGCCAGATCAGGATGCCCGCGCCCGAAAGCGGATCCAGGGTGGCGAACATGAAAAGGTACACCGCCACCAACACGGAGCCCCCGGCGGCCAGATACGAGGGCCGGTAGCGGTCCGCCATCCGGCCCGCAATGGGCATGGTGATGGCCACCGCCACCGCCCCGGGGATCATCCAAAGCCCCGCATCGACCGGCGTGTACCCCATGAGGTTCTCGAGAAACAGCGGAAACAGGAAGACGCTGCCGAACAGGCCGACGGCGCGCAGGATCGAGAGGATGACGCTCAGGCCGTAGTTGCGGATGAAGAAAAGCCGCAGATCGAGCAAGGGATGCTCCACGGCCAGTTCCACTGACACAAACATCACAAAGCCGATCACGGTCAGCGCCTCGCAGACATGGATGTAATCCGACGACCAGCCCTTGGTCTGCCCCTCGGACAGCGCCGTCAGGCCGGCCACGAGCATCAAGGCCAGGAACCCGAAACCGACAAAATCGAACTGCCGGCCCCGTCCGGGTGCGCGCAGCGGGCGCATGATGATCATGCCCATGGCAACGACCAGGATGCCGATGGGAATGTTGACGGAAAAAATGGTGCGCCAGGTGAACGTGCTCGTGAGGTATCCGCCCAGGGTCGGACCGAGCGCGGGGCCGACCATGATGCCGGTGCCATAGATGCCCAGCGCCTTCCCGCGCTCATGCGGTTCGAACAACTCAGCCACGATCGCCATCCCGATGGGCTGGATCGCGCCGCCGCCCAGCGCCTGAATGATGCGGAAGGCGATCAGCGAGCTGAAGCTCCACGAGAACGCGCAGGCGAAGCTTCCGACGGTGAAAAGCGAGAGGCACCCGAGGTAGATCGACTTGTAACTCATCTGGCTGGCCATCCAGCCGACCAATGGCATGACCACCGCGGAGGCGAGCATGTAGCCGGTGGCAACCCACTCGATCTGCTCCCGGTCGACGCCAAACGTGCTCATCATGTACGGGAGCGCCACATTGACCACGTTGGCGTCCAGGATCGCCATGAAGGTCCCGGCCACGATGATGACCAGCACCGCCCAGCGGTTGGCACGGAGATCCGCCGGATTACTCATGCGCGGGCTTCTTGGCGGATCTGGCCGGAGCGGTGCCGGAATAGATGTGGACTTCGACCGACAGGCCCGGGCCGAGCGGGATGCTCGCGGGTGGCGGATGCGAGAAATTGATGCGGAGCGGCACCCGTTGCGTCACCTTGATGAAGGTGCCGGCCACGCCCTCCGAGGGGATCAAGCTGAAGTCCGAGTTGACCGCCCGCATGATTTGGGCCACCCGCCCCGTGAAGTGCAGATCGGGAAAAGCATCGACCGAAATGTCGACCCGGTCCCCCACCTGGACGTTGTCGAGATCCTGTTCCTCGATATTGGCGTCCACCCGGATCGTCGCCGGATCGAACAGGCTGACCACCGGCTGCGCCGCGAGCGGCATCGCCCCGGGGTTCAGCCAGCGGCGGACGACCCAACCGTCAAACGGGGCCCGGACCGTGTAGCGGGCGAGGTCGGCCCGGGCGCTTTGCACCGCGGCTTCGGCCTGCTTTTCCTTGCTTTGCGACAATTCCAGGGCGGCCTTGGCGGCCGCAATGTCCTCTTTTCGTGAGCCCTGCTGCATCAGAATCATGTTCTGCTGTGCGTTCTCCCGGTTCTGGCGGGCCGTTTCGTAGGCGGTCCGCGCGGAATCCATTGCATCCTGGGAGATGGTGTTGTTCTTGAACAGGACCTGGCTGCGCTCGAAATTCAGCCGCGCCAGTTCCTCCTGGTCCCGCAGGGCCCGAAAGGTCGCCTCCGCCGCCTTGATTTGCTCGGGCCGGTTGCCGTTCACCGTCTTCTGATAAAGGGCATCGTTGGAGGCCACATCCGCGCGCGCCGCGACCAGAGCCGCCTCCGCCTGCTTCAACGCCGCCTCGGGTATCGCCGGATTGAGCTCAAAGACGACCGTGCCCTTGTGCACGAACTTGCCTTCGTGAACGTCGACCGCGACCAGCGTCCCGTTGACCTCCGGGGCCAGGTCCACCAGATGGCCGCCGATTCGGGCATCGTCGGTATAGACGATCCCGTACATGAAGAAATACCAGTACGCCACCAGGCCCAGCCCCAGGAGCAGCAGAATGCCGACGCCCGCGAGGATCCGCCGGCGACGGCGTGCACCGTTGCCGTTGGGGGCCGCTGCGCCGCTCCGGGGCGGGCTTTGCGGACGTGCCGTGGATTCCGAGGTCGGTGGATGGTCAGAACTCATGATAAACAGACAATTTTATTGGCCGGCCGGCTGGGTTTGACCGGTTCCGTGGATGAAAAGATCGACCAGCAATACATGGCTCCGTTGCACTTCAGCGCGGTCCTCCAGTTCCCAGGATCGCGTCCGCAGCATGCCCAGAAGGTATTCGGCGAGAATGTCCGGCGGCACATCGTCACGCACCTCGCCGGCGGCGGCGCCCCGGGCGATCACTGCCGCCACCGCCTCCGTCATCGTCTTCCGCCTTTGCTGCCATCGCTGGCGCAGACCACCGCCGGCCTCCATCGCCCGCTCTCCTTCCGAGAGAATGATGCGAAACAGGGGTCGCCGGGATTGGAAAAACCCGCTGATCGTCTCGCACATCTTGAGCAGGCTCCCCCGAAAATCGCCCCCCTCGCCCGCGTCCAACCGCAACAGTCCGCACATTTCGTCGAATCCAGCGACCGCCGCTTCGAAGATCAGGTTCTCCTTGTCCGAGAAATAGAGGTAGATCGTCCCCTTTCCCACATCAGCCGCGCGGGCAATTTCGTCCAAGGTGATCTCGTGGAACCGGCGGGTACGGAACAGTTGCTCCGCCGCCTGAATGATACGGACTCTCTTGTCTTGGCTCATTGCGTTGACTGACTGACCAGTCAGTCATATCTGATATAAAGTCAATTCGCCTATCGATTGTCATTGGTTATTATCGCGTTACAGAAATTATTTTCGGATGCGGCATCCTCGTCCTGTCCAACGATCCCGCCAAAAAACATACCCGTTGGTTATCCGGCCGGCTTGGCGTCCTTTGCTGCCACCCGTTGGTGGTGCCCCGGTCGCCGGTTCACCCCTAGATCCCCACCCCTGCCCGGCTGGCAGCACCGCCTCCGTTTCTTCAAAGGATACGACCCGCACCGGGTTCGTCCTGGACGCAGGCGGCCGGGCCTTGGCGCTGTTTGCCATTCTCGTCGTCGCCGCCTGGCTCTTGGAGATTTTCACTGACCGCCTCCTTCGGGGCGTCTGGCTTCGACCACATGCCGTGCACAGCCGCCCGCAGACCTTGCCATCGGGCGCCGTCAGGGTGACGTTGTCGTCGGGAACCGCCCCATCGAGCATCCACCATGCCCCTGCGCCACTCCGCCCATGACCTGACCGAATTTGCCGCCGCTCTCCTGCAGCGATCGGGGCTGGAACCCGACAAGGCGGCAGTCGTGTCCGAGGTGCTGGTCGAAGGCGACCTGCTGGGCCACACGACGCACGGTTTGCACCTGCTGTCGCTCTACCTCGACGAACTGGCCCACGGTCGGATGGCCAAGACCGGCGCGCCCCGCGTCATCGCCGATCGCCCCGCCGCGGTCACCTGGGACGGCATGCGCCTGCCGGGTCCCTGGCTGATGGTGCAGGCGCTGGAACTGGCTGTCGAACGATCCCGCACAAACGGAACGTGTGTTGTGGCCATCCGCCGCAGCCATCACACGGCCTGCCTGGCCGCCTACCTGCAGCGCGTGACCGACCAGGGCATGATGGCGATCCTCACCAGCTCCGATCCCCGGATGGGCGCGGTGGTGCCGCACGGCGGACGGCGGGGGGTCTACACGCCCAATCCCATCGCCGCCGCCTGGCCCACCGACGGCGATCCGGTGATGCTCGACACCTCGATGTCAATCGCCAGTCACGGGGTGACCCGCCGGCATTACCAGGAGCACCGGCGGATGCCCGGCCCGTGGCTGCTCGACGCGCAGGGCCAGCCGACCGACGACCCGTCGGTCCTGTTTGCTGATCCGCCCGGCGCGATGCTGCCGGTCGGCGGATTGGATCACGGCTACAAGGGCTATGCGCTCGGGCTCCTGGTCGAAGCCCTGAGTGGTGCGCTGGCGGGGCACGGCCGGGCCGATCCCAAGGAGGGCTGGAGTTCCAATGCCTCCGTCCAGATTTTCGATCCCGCGGCATTCGGCGGTCGCGACGATTTTGTGCGCCAGACGTCCTGGCTGGTCCGCGCCTGCCGCGAATCGCCACCCCGGCCCGGGTTCGATCGGGTGCGCCTGCCCGGGGAGGCCGGCCTGCGCCGGCGCGCCGAGCAATTGCGCGACGGGGTGCGTCTGCATGACGGCATCCTCCCGGCCCTGACCCCGTGGGCGGAAAGGCTGGGAGTACCGCTCCCAACGCCGCTTGTCTGACTCGGTGCAGATGGTCGCCGGAGCTTTCGCGATTCCCTTCGGCAGAATTTCGCCGTAAGAGCATCGCCAGCGACACCGGCCCGCCATGAACGAGATCCTGACCATCGACGCCACCGTCTGCTACCGGGAGGTGGACCGCGAGGAGAAGATGCTGCTGTCGAGCCTCTTCAAACACCTTCAGGACGCGGCGATCACGCACGCTGATCAGTACGACATCGGGGCGCGCGCGATGTCTTCGCGGGGAGAAAGCTGGGTGTTGCACCGTCTCGCCGCGGTGATTCACCGCTTCCCCGACTACGGAGAGACCGTGCGCGTACGAACGTGGTCGAGCGGGATCCGGGCCTTCCGCGGATACCGCGACTTTCGCGTCCACGCGGGCGACGAACTCCTCGTTGCGGCATCGTCGCTCTGGCTCTACGTCAAGATCGCCACCCGCTCGTTGATCCGCGTGCCGGCGGACGTCGCGGCGGGCTTTCCCGCCCATCCGGTCGACGTGTTTCGCCCCGATCTCGACGCGCTCAAGTTCGCGGCGGCGACCGATGAGCGGCAATCCGCGATCGACATCTCCGTGCGCTACTCCGACATCGACGCCAACGGACACGTCAACAACACGGCCTATTTCGACTACCTGCAAACCGCCCTGGCGCGCCGCGGCCTCCCGACCCGGCCGCGCTCCGTCGAAATCCAGTTTGCCCGGGAAATCCCCCCCGACACCGGATCCGTGCCGGTCCGCCTCGAGCCCGGCGCGTCGGCCACGGCCTTCAGCGTGGGCGAACCCGCGGCTCCGTTCGCGCTGGGCCGCGTCGCCTGATTCCCCGGTCAGTTCGGCTTGAAAAAGGTGCCGAGTTCCTCAACTCCGCGCCGCACCGCAGCCGCGCTCGCCCGCAGCTGTGCCTTCTCCCCGTCGGTCAGTTCGAGCTCGATGATCCGCTCGACGCCGTTGCGTCCCAGTATCACCGGGGCGCCGATGAACAGGTCGTCGATCCCGTATTCGCCCTGCAGATAGACGGCGCAGGGCGCGAGGTGCTTCCGGTCGGTGATCACCGCCTCCGCCATCTCCGCCACGGAGGCCGCCGGGGCGTAGTAGGCGGAACCGGTCTTCAGCAGCCCGACGATCTCCGCGCCGCCCTTGCGGGTCCGTTCCACCAGGCGCGCGATGGTCGCCGCGTCCATCAGCTCCGTGATCGGCACGCCGCCCACCGTCGTGAGCCGCGGCAGGGGCACCATCTGGTCGCCATGGCCCCCGAGCACCATCGCGTGCACCGAGGTCAATGCACAGCCGAGCTGCTCGGCCACGAAATACCGGAAGCGCGTCGAGTCGAGGATGCCGGCCATGCCCACCACCCGCCGGAGGGCGAAGCCGGTGGCACGCAGCGCCACGTGGCACATCACATCGAGCGGGTTGGAGACCACGATCACGACGGCGTTGGGCGTGTGCCGCGCAATCGCCCGCGCCGCCTGCTTGACGATGCCGGCGTTGACCTTGAGCAGGTCCATCCGGTCCATGCCCGGTTTCCGGGGCAGCCCGGCGGTGACCACGACCACGTTGCTGTCCGCAATTTGCGCAAAGTCGCTGGTGCCGAGGATGTCCACATTGTAGCCGCGCAAGGGCCCGGCATGCAGGAAGTCCAGCGCCTTGGCGCGCGCCATGCCGCCCTCGATATCGACCATGACCAGGTCGGCGATGACCTTTTCCGCCAGGTAATAGGTGGCCGTGGCCCCGACGTTGCCCGCCCCGATGATGCTGATCTTGTGCCTGGCCATGTCCGCCTCCTTACCGCGATGTCCCCACGAGTTGTTCGTGCGCCGTCCGCAGCGCCGCCACCGCCTCGTCAAACGCGTTCCGATCGGCCGCCGACAAGCGAAGTTCCAGCACGCGATCGACGCCCCGCTCGCCCACGTAGGCCGGCACTCCGACGGCGAGTCCGCGGACCCCGTACTCCCCCTCGCAGCGGATCGATACGGGCAGCAACGCGTGCGTGTTCCCGAGGATCGCATCCACGAGGGCGGCGGCGGCGGCACTCGGGGCGTAACAGGACGTCGACCTTTGGGCGAGCCCCAGAATCGTGTCGCCTGCATCCCGCGCTTCCGCGGTCAACTGGCTCAGGCGTTCGGCACCGATCAGGGTCTCCGCCGGGATGCCCGAGACCCGGATGGTGTCATGCAGGAACACCATGCTCGGATGGTGCGGCCCGATGATCAGGCCGGTGACCTCCCGGGGCGACACCCCGAGCTCCCGGCTCACCAGGTAACGGATGCGCGTGGCACTGAGCAGGCCGCCCAGGCCCATCACCCGGAAACGATCGGCGCCCAGCGTCTCCTGGATCAGCAATGTGAGCAGGTCGACCGGCTCCACGATGTTGATCACCAGCGCCCGGGGCGCCAGCCGCCGGATCTCCCCCGCGATCGCCGACACCGTCGGGGCGTTGTCGCGGTAAAGGTCCTCGCGCCGTTCCCCTGGTTTCCGCACGCGGCCGGCGGCGACGATCACCACGTCACAACCGGCGATGTCGTCGATGCGGGCGCTGCCGCGGATGCTCGTGGCATAGGCGCGGATCGGCCCGGCTTCCATCAGGTCGAGCGACTTCCCGCCGGCGATGCCGTCGCGGACGTCCACCAGCGTGATGTCCCCGGAACGCGTCTCCGCGACGAAGAACGCCGTGTTGGTGCCGACATTGCCGCTGCCGATGATGCCCACGCGTTTCATAACGCCTCCGGTTCGGCCCGACTAACGGGTGTGAAGACTGGACTGGTCTCCCCTCACCCAACACCCGCCGGCGCCAAAGCTCAAGCGCAAGCTCGACGCGCCGGATCACCCGTCCGCGAGCAGGCGCCGCAGGATCTCGTCGACCAGACGCGGGTTGGCCTTCCCTTTCGACTGCTTCATCACGAAGCCCTTCATGGCGTTGATCGCATTCCCCTTCCCCGCCTTGAAGTCGGCGACGCCCTTCGGGTTGGCCGTGATCGCCTCCGCGCACCACCGTTCCAACACTCCGGCGTCGGTCGACTGACGCAGGCCCCGGCGCTCCACCACGGTCTCCGGCGCCTCGCCGCTGCGAAACCCCTCGGCGAACACCTCCCGGGCGATCGTGCTCGAAATGACGCCCTCCTCGACCAGCTTCACCAGACCCGCCACCTGTGCCGGCTGCACCCGACTGTCCGCCAGCGCGATCCGGGCTGCGGCGAGTTCCCGCAGCAGGTCGTTGGCGATCCAGTTCGCAGCGGCCTGCGGCTGCCCGCATAGCCGGGCGGCCGCTTCGAAGAAGTCGGCGAGCGCCCGGTCGGGAATGAGCACGGCGGTCTGGGTGTAGGGCAGGTGGTACGTCTCAAAGAAGCGCCGCTGCTTGTCGAACGGAAGCTCCGGGCACCCGCTCCGAATCCGCTCCTTCCACGCGTCGTCCACCGTCACTGGCATGAGATCCGGATCGGGAAAATAGCGGTAGTCGTGCGCCATTTCCTTCGACCGCAACGACTGCGACACCCCGGTCTCGCCGTCATAATCGCGGGTCTCCTGGGTGATGGCACCCCCGGCCTCCAGCACCGCGATCTGCCGCCGGACCTCGGCCGCGATGCCGTCCCGCACGTAGGAGATGGAGTTGAGGTTCTTCAGCTCCACCTTGGTGCCCAGTTGCGTCGCGCCAGCCGGCCGGATCGAAACGTTGGCGTCGCATCGCATCTGCCCTTTCTCCATGTCGCAGTCCGAAATGCCCCCGTAGATCATGACCATCTTGAGCGCCGTCAGATAGGCGAACGCCTCCTCGGCACTGTGGATCGCGGGCTCCGAGACGATCTCCAGCAGCGGCGTCCCGGCGCGGTTGAAGTCCACCAGGCTGTCCTGCGCGAAGTGGTTGAGCTTGCCGACGTCCTCCTCGAGATGGATGCGCGTGAGCGGAACGCGCCGGTGTTCGCCCATGACGTTGCGCGACGGTCCGGGCAGCTCGATTTCGACGGTCCCGCCGCGGCAGATCGGCTGGTCGTATTGGGAGATCTGGTAATTCTTCGGGCTGTCGGGATAAAAATAGTTCTTCCGGTCCCACTTGCACACCGGCGCGATCTCGCAGCCGAGCATCAGCCCCACCTTGATGGTCTGGTCGAGCGCCGCCCGGTTCATGACCGGCAGGGCGCCCGGCAGCCCGAGCACGACCGGGTCCGTCAATGTGTTCGGCGCCTCGCCGTAGGCGCTGGCGGCCCGGGTGAACATCTTGGACCGGGTCTTGACCTGGACGTGGACCTCCAGGCCGATGACGGGCTCGTAGGTGGTTTTGGTCACGGAGGACACAGGAAAGACGATGCGGTCGCGAGGCAGGAGGAAATCACAGTGAGGGGCGGCGGGTGTGCCAGTCGTGCGCCCGCTCATACGCCCGGGCGATGGCCAGGAGCTCCGCCTCCTCGAAGGGCCGGCCAACAATCTGCAGGCCGATGGGCAGGCCGTGGTCGGTGAACCCGCAGGGGATCGAGATGCCGGGCACTCCGGCCAGATTGAGGCTGATCGTGTAGACGTCGCTC
>JBJKRV010000422.1:0-3007 GCA_046704465.1 Opitutaceae bacterium
GCGAGGGCGGCGAGGAAACGGAAAACGGCAGGTTTCATGGCCACGAGTATTCGCGGGTTCAGCGGGTGATCCACACCGCAGCGGGGCGCCCGGCCGGCGTGGGGATCGTGACGATGCCGCCGCCAGAAACCGTCTGCGTGTCGGACGCGAGCGCGCCGCTGGCAAGCACGACGGGGTGGACGGTGAAGGCACCCGACGCGCCGCTCAGGTCGACCGCGATCGGGCCGCCGTGGGCGGCGAAGACAAAGTACTGCCGGCCCGCCTCGGCCAGCGCCCAGGTGTCCGGCGCGGAGCCGCCGGGCGCCGGCACCGGCCGCATGCGGGGCAGGGCCCGGAGCAGGCGCGGGTCGGTCGTGACCGGCAGGTCGGGCAGCGAACCACCCGCGGCGACGAACGCCCAGCCGTCGCGCTGGTTGAGCGGGGTGATGATCGCCTTGTCCGGAAAGCGGCGGCGGTATTCGCGCGCCATCACGGCGAGGTTCACGGCGTCGGGCAGGCCGCCGCGCCATTTCCGCTCAAACTGCCGGGGCGACTGGTTCTGGCCGCCTTTCGGCGCGAACAGGCCGCGATTCGTCAGCCACCAGTATTTGAGGTCGATGACCGAGACCAGGCGGCTGCGCACCGGGTCGGCCAGGATCGCATCCTGCACGTCCTTCGTGGTGCTCAGGCCGATCAGCGGATGCTTGCCGGTCTGCGCCTCCCATTGGCCGACGACGTCGAACCAGAACTGCACGAACGACAGCGGGCCGGTGAACTCCTCGCCGGTCAGGTGAATCACATTGGGTTCATCCGCCAGGTTCGCGAGGCAGTGCCGGATGTAGGCCTCGTTCATCGCCCGGCGCACCGGGTTGCTCATGTCGTAGAAGATCGGCGCCATGAAGATGCGCTTGCCCAGATCGGGGTTGGGTGGAACGGCCCCGTCCGTGTCGACGAACGGCGGCGGCTCGGGGAAGCCCGTCTGCTGGATGCAGTTGGCCGGCCGCCACGGAAAATCCACCCAGTGCGCGCCCGCCTCGAGCAGGTTGTGCTGAAAATACATCTCATCGATCAGCACGAGGCCGTCCTGCCGGGCGAGGCTGGCGAACGTCCGCAGGCGCCGGAAGTACCAGGGATTGAAGCGGCTCAGGTCGTAGAGGGTCAGGCCGTTCCAGGCGTGGCCGCGCCCGGTCCGCGCCCACGGCAGCTCGTAGAACGGCGGCCAGACATCGGCGTTGATTTCGCGGGTCCGTTCGTGATCGTCGCGCCGCAGGTCATACCACAGGCCGTAGTTCTGACGGATCGCCACCTCGTGGCGGCGGATCATGTTTGCGGCCACGTCCGGCAGGACGTCGGTCAGTCCCGGACCTGACCGGCCGGGCGCGAAGCGGGTCAGCGCCGGCCCGAGGACGGCCTTGGCTGCCCGGGCCGGATTCAGGTTGCCGCGCCACCAGCTCACATCGATCTGCCGGCCGGTCAGGAGCGCGCCGTTCGCCGTCAACCAGCCGTTGGTCAGGGCCAGCGGGCGGCCTGCCGGCGGCGGCCGCGGAGCCAGTTTCTGCGCGAGATCCGGCACGGCCTGCGCCAGCGTCGGCGCGCCGCCCGCGCTCGCCTCGGAGAAGTCGACCGGGGCCAGCGCCGCCTCCGCGGGGGCGCCCAGCCGTTCGGCGAGCTGCTCGCGGTACAGCCTGATCGGCCGGACGAATTAGTTGCAGAGCTGCCAGATGCCGTCGCCCTCGAAGAATCCCCAGGTGCCGATGGCCCAATTGTGCGCCGTGGGCGGCTGCCGACAGATGATCGCCGAGGCGTTGCACTGCCACGCCACCGAATTGGCCACCGACCACCCCACCCCGTAGTCGCGGACGCCGAGGTCGTCGAGGCGCAGCGCCCCGCCGTCGATCGCCACGTTGTCGAACAGCAGGCCCGACGCCCAACTGCCGATGGCGCCGCTGGAGTTGTGGGTCCGCAACGCCCGGCACTCGAGGAACACGTTCGGCCCCGTGGCGAGGTAGCCGGCGGTGAAATCGCGCCGCCCCTCCTCCGCCTTGCAGCGGAGAAACAACGTGAGCTGGCCGCTGGTCAAAAAGGTATGCCGCCGGTAGCCGGCGAGCTCGGAGACCGGCGCGAGCGACGTGCAATCCTCGATCGTGATCCACTTGCCGCCGGGGTGGATGTCGATCATCGAGCCCGCGAAATGCACCGCGGTCACGCGGTCGACCCAGGCGTTTTTCACTGCGTACAGATCCACCGCATCCCAGGCGTGCTCCTCGTCCTCGGGGTTCGCCGGATCGAAGGCCGACTCGCAGCGCAGATTCTCGACGCCGACCTCGCTGATCCGCCCGGGCCAGCGGTATGGGGCGACGGTCCCGCCGCCAAAGCGCGCGTCGAGCGCCGTCGTCAGCGGCGCGTCCAGCGTCACCTCGTCGCCGTGGATCGCGGTGATGATCCGGTCCCAGCTCAGGTTGATCGTGCCGGGCTTCCATTCGAACGGCGTGGGGCCGGGCGAGACGTTCATGCCCACGGCCGCGATCCATGCCTTCGTGCTCGGCCGCTCGACGAGCACGCCTTCGCCCACCTTGAGCCCGGCCGCGTTCGCCAGCCGAAGCGAGATCGCCCCGACCGGCACGTAATCATCAACCACCGCCTCCGCTGCGCCGGTCAGGGTGCGGTCCGATTTGCCGCGGATGACGATGAGCGTTCGCCGGCGGTCGCCGGCCGCGACCAGCACGGTCCCGTCGGCGCCGTCACCCTCGCCACGCAGCACGACGCCGCTCGCGGTGAGGTGCAATTGGCCCTCGATCGGATAGCGGCCCTTCCGCAACAGGACGGCGCCACGCAGGCCGTCTTTTCCGACCGGCAGCGAGGCCACGTAATCGATGGCCGCCTGGAGGCGCGGCCCGTTGTCGCCCGCCACCGGGGAAACCACGACCCGCACGGAGGCGACCGGCAGGGGCACGCCGCCGCCGCGGTATCCGGCCGCGGAGAAATCGGGAATCCGGTTGCCGCGCGCGTCGGTGCGATAGACCAGGCT
>JBJKRV010000423.1:0-3600 GCA_046704465.1 Opitutaceae bacterium
GGCCGGCCACCTCGTTGCGGTTGCCCTTCTGCCCGTGCGCGTCGAACAGCGCCTCGCTGTAGATGAGCCGGATGCTGCCGCCGCGCCCGCCGCTGACGCGGAGCCGGGGGTAGGCGTTGGTCTCGAACGACTGGTCGAACAGGATGGTCGCGCGGGTGTGGGGCGGCACCGTCAGCGGCGCCCGGCCGAGGAGAAAGGCCGGATCCACGGCGACGCCCTCGGCGCGGCGCACGGCCGCCAGCCGCTGCGGCCGCTCCTCCATGAAGGTGATATTCCGGGGCACCAGCCACCAGCGAATGTCGGTGCCGACGCCGGCGGGGAACCCGAGCGCGAGGCGCTCCGGTTTCAGCCAGGCGTGGTCGTCGTAATCGGGCAACTGCCAGCCCCACGGATAGCGGCGGCCGTCGACCCGGTCGCCCGGACCCACGACCATGAACTGGCCGACCGGGTGCGGCGCGGGCGCGCAGGGCGCGTAGGCCTCGTCCCGGATGACCTTCCAGCCGTCGCCGGTGTCGACCTCCTGCTCGGCCGGCGTGTCGCCCGCGAGGATGAAGCCGGTGCGGAGGCTGACCTGGGCCCACGGCTTCGACGGCCCGAAGTTCCAGACGACGGCCGCGAGGACGTTGCGGCCCGCCCGCAGCCAGGGGGCGATATCCACCGTCGCGAAGCGCCAGTGGAACAGGTCGCCCCGGGCCGGGCCGAAGCAGACGGAGGTGCCGTTGACGAACAGGCGGTAACGGTTGTCGGCCGAGACGTGGATGACGAAGTGGGCCGGCCGCTCCGCGAGATCGAAGTCCCTCCGGAAATGGTATACGCCGTAGTCGGTGCCGGAGGCGGTGGGATGGGCGATCCACCACGCCGGCCAGGCGCGGGTGAGGAGCGCGGGATTGATGAGAGGCTGGGAGCCGGCGGCCGTCAGAGGCAGGGGCAGCGCGCCGAGCAGGAGCAACAGCGACAGGCGCTTCATGGCGAAGCCCCGATGCTACCTGTCGCCGCCGGACCGAGGCAACTGATTCCACCGGGCCGCCGTCGCCGCGACCGTAGCGCCGGCGTCCCGCCGGCATGCCTGAATCCAGCCGAAAGGAGTCAGGTCTCGAATATTCGGCCGGACCGGCACGCGGCCACCGGCCTACGGCGTCCGGTACACGGCCACCATCGCCGCGACGGTGCGCCGGACGCGCTCGCGCAGCGTCTCCGGTCCGACCACCTGCGCCGACGCCCCCCAGCCGAGGACCCAGCGCTCCACCTCCGCGAGCGCGCCGAGCTTCATGCGCAGCTCAAGACCGCCGGCGGGCAGGTCGCGCAGTTCCTGGGACTCGTGCCATTCGCGCTCCCGCACGCGGTCGGCCACCGCGGCGTCGAAACGGATGACGACGGTGTAGTTGCCCTCGCCACCGAGGACGCCGAGCGCGTTGGCAAAAAACTGCTCGGGCGAGAAGCTGTCGGGCCGCTCGAACGCCGTCGGGCTGACCGCCACCTCGCTGATGCGCGGCACGGCGAAGGTGCGCAACGCGTCGCGGGCGATGTCGAAGGCGACCAGGTACCAGAGGTTCTCCCGGTAGGCCAGGTGGTACGGCCGCACCCGCCGGCGCCGCGCCCTGCCCTCCCCCGGCTTGCGGTAGCTGAACCCGACCTCGACCTGGCGGAGCACGGCGCGGCTCAGCGCGTTGAAGACGTCGAGGTCCGCCTTGCCCAGGCCGATGTTCTTGAACGACACCGCGCGCAGCTCGTCGGCCGGCGAGAAGGAGATGCGGTCGCGCAGCCCGCCGGCGAGCTTGTCGAAGGCCACCTCAAGCTGGCGGTGGAACGGCGTGCCGCGGTACTGCTCGAGCGCGCGGCGGGCCACCAGCAGCGCCAGCAGCTCGCCCTCGGTCACCTGGATGGTCGGAAACGCGTTCACCGGCTGGCTGTACCGGTAGGCCTGGATCCGCGGATCGTACTCGATCGGCAGGTCGAGGCGGTCGCGCATGAAGGCGATGTCGCGCACGACCGTCTTGCGGCAGACCTCCAGCAGCTTCACCAGCTTGCTGCAGTTGACCAGGGCGTCGCGGCGCAGC
Source organism: Opitutaceae bacterium (assembly GCA_046704465.1). Taxonomy (GTDB): domain Bacteria; phylum Verrucomicrobiota; class Verrucomicrobiia; order Opitutales; family Opitutaceae; genus Fen-1467. The sequence goes on from JBJKRV010000423.1 coordinate 2,058, forward strand.
TCCTCGTGGATGCGCAGCATGCGCTCCAGGGGCGGCCGGGAAAGGGAGGCGCGGGAGGCCATGCGGCAATCCAGCGCGTTTTTCGCCCTGGGACAAGCAATGTCCCACGCGACGGCTAAGATGGGCGCCATGAACTCCCGCTCCCGGTCCCCGATCTGCTCCCTGGTGCAACTGCTCTGGCCCCACGAGGGCACCCTCTACCGCGTCGGCCCCTGGCCGGACGCCGAATGCGAACGCCTGGTGCTCGACACGTGGCACGCCTGCGAACCCGACGAGGACGCCCTCCTCTCGGCCGCCCGGTCCATTCCGGAGGACGCCTGGCGGGACTACCTGGAGTACGTGCCGGAGCCGCAACGCGGACTGCTGGCCCGCTTCCACGCCGGCCGGATCGCGGTGCTCCTGGTGCTGGCGCGCTGCCCGGACCTGACCGATGACCTGGTCGCGATCCCGGCGCTGGCGGCCTTCGTCGGCGCGCACCGGTACCTGCGCGGCGACCCGGCGGTCCGCTGGTCGGAAATCAACGCGGTGCATGAGCGGGCCGGCATCTTCGGCCTGCTGGAGTGGCTGGGGTTGCCGGCGTCGCGCCAGACCCTGGCGATCCTGCGGCAGATCGCCCATCCGGACCTGCCGCTGCGGTTTCTCGACCCGCTGCGCACGAGCCTCTGGGAGCCGGAAACCCTCTGGAGCCTGCAGCACCGCGGCCCGATCACCGGCCGGTTTCTCGAGCGGTTCTTCCAGCCGCTGGCCGCGTGAGGGCGGGAGGTAAACATCGGTCGGCAGGGTGGAACCGGCGCTCCGCGCCGGTTCGAGCCCGCCCGGCCCCGCTGCCAACGCGATCGTAGCGCCGGCGTCCCGCCGGCCTCCCTACGAGCGAATGTCGGGGTCAACGTAAGCGACGGCCTTTCTCCGCCGTGGCAGGCCGGAGGCCCGCGCTACGGACGCCCCACCGAGGCCAACGCGATTGCACCGCGGCTGCAGGCCCGCATTTCAACCTCAACCTTAACCTGGACCTCGACTCCCGCTCGCCCTCCTTAATGCCCTTGACACGGGAATGCGCCTCTGAATCTGTGGCGCCACCAAATGAATTCCTCCGTCAGCAGGATTGCCGTGATCAGCGACGTCATCGCCGCCGCCGTCATCCTCGCTGCGCGCCGTGCGCCGGAAGGGTTCTGACCATTTTGTGTCCCGCCCCTCCGGTCCCGGACCGGAGGGGCTTTTTGTTGGCTCCATCGGGCGGGAGTGGAAGGCGGGCGCCAACCCACGAAACGCCCATGCACCCACCAGAAGTCCACCCCACGCCGGGAACCCAAGTCCGACCTGCGGGGCCGTCCGTCCGCCCCGGGTCCCTTTCGCCCTTTCGTTTCGCGGCCCGCGCCGCGGGGCTTCGCGCCAGCGCCATCCGGGAGATGCTCAAGGTGACGGCCCGCCCGGACGTGATTTCCTTTGCCGGCGGCCTCCCGCCGCCCGAGCTCTTCCCGCTGGACGAGTTTCGCCGGGCCGCCGAGGCCGTGCTGGGCGAATCCGGACCCGCCGCCCTGCAGTA
>JBJKRV010000424.1:0-6715 GCA_046704465.1 Opitutaceae bacterium
TTCCGCCCCGCGGAAAACGCCACCGTCCTGCGCTCGCCCGTGGCGGATGCGGTCGATTACGTTGTCTTCGCCGGCAACGCCGACGCCGTCATCGCCGCCTACCGGCGTCTCACCGGCCCGGCCCCGCTGATGCCGGAGTGGGCCTACGGCTACATCCACTGCCGCGAGCGGTACAAGTCGCAGCAGGAAATCCTGCACAACGCCGCCGAGTTTCGCCGGCGGGGCTTCCCGATGGATGTCATCGTGCAGGACTGGCAGTACTGGGGCCGGTACGGCTGGAACGCCATGCGCTTCGACGAGCGGCAGTATCCGGATCCGGCCGCCATGGTGCGCGAGCTCCACGCGATGCACGTGCGGTTCATGCTTTCCGTCTGGTCGAAGATCGACCCGAAGTCCGCCGTCGGCCGGCAGTTCACGGCCAAGCATCTCTTCATTCCGGGCACCCAGTGGGTGGACTTCTTCAATCCCCGCGCCGCCGCCCTGTATTGGAGGAATTTCGACCACAATCTGGTTTCGCTCGGCATCGACGCCTGGTGGCTGGACGCGACCGAGCCGGAGAACGACGACCTGGTGGGCCGGCAGACGTATCTCGGCCCCGGCGAAACCGTGCGCGACCTTTATCCGCTGTTCGTCACCCGGACCGTTTATGAAGGTTTGCGCCGGGCGGAGCCCGACCGACGCGTCTTCATCCTCACGCGCAGCGCCTTTGCCGGCGAGCAGCGCTACGCCGCGGCCACCTGGTCGGGCGACATCGGCAGCGGGTGGGACACCCTCCGGCGCGAGTTCCCGGCGGGCCTCGATCTGGCGGCGGCGGGGCTGCCCTATTGGACGACCGATTGCGGGGGATTCTTTCGCCCGCCGCACCAGTACACCGATCCCGCCTATCACGAGCGCTTCATCCGCTGGCTCCAATTCGCCACGTTCTGTCCGCTCATGCGGGTGCACGGCTACCAGACCGACACCGAGTTCTGGCATTTCGGCAAGACCGTGGAACGGCAGGCGCATCGTTACCTCGACCTGCGCTACCGGCTGCTGCCCTACATTTACAGCGAGGCGGCCCGCGTGACCTTCGACGGCTCGACCCTCATGCGCCCGCTCGTCATGGATTTTCCCGGCGATCCCGCCGCCCTCGGGCAGAAATACGAGTACATGTTCGGACCGGCGTTTCTGGTGGCCCCTGTGCTCCGGGGAGGGGTGGAGCATTGGGACGTCTATCTGCCGAAAACCCCGGGCGGCTGGATCGATTTCTGGACCGGGGAAAGCGCCGGCGGCGGGCAGACCGTGGAGCGGGCCGCCCCGCTGGGCCGGATCCCCCTGCAGGTGCGCGCGGGCTCAATCGTTCCCTTGGGGCCCTTGGAACAATACACCCGGGAGAAGCCGGCCAGCCCGATCGAACTGAGGATCTATCCCGGCGCGAACGGCCGGTTCGACCTTTATGAGGATGACGGCGTGAGCTACCGCTACGAGAAGGGCGCTTTTTCGGACATTCCGATGCGGTGGGACGACAAGACGAAAACGCTCACGATCGGAGCACGCACCGGACGTTTTCCCGGAATGCTGGACCAGCGTGTCTTCCGGGTGGTGTTGGTGCGCCCGGGCCACGGCACCGGCATCTCGCCAGATCAGACAGCGGATGCCGTCGTCCGCTACACTGGTGCGCCGGTCAGCGTCCGACTCGCAAGATAACTTGGCGGATTCCGCGTTTTCGCGGATATTGTGCCGTCCCCCAGATTGAAATGACCAAGTTATCCCACGAGACCCCAGTCGTACCCACTGTGCTCCCAACCTCGTTCCCCTCCCCCGCCGGCTCTGTGAGCCGGCCGGTTCCGCCGGGATCCCGGACCTCCGCGACCAGGCTGGCCGCCTTCTCCTTCGCCTGCCTGGCCGGCCTGTGGCTTGCGGCCCCCGCCGCCCAGGCTGCGACCGAAACGTGCGCGTCTCACGGGCACGAGGTGACCGTCACCGGCGACTTCACTCACCGCCCGGACGCCGGTCCGGTCGCGGACGCCGGCGGCGAGGCGGCGTCGTATCGCGAGGAAATCAGCGGGCCGCACTTCACCGTGTCCATCGCCGGCCTGCCGGCGGGCAACTATACGATCGCGATCGGGGAGGTGGAGACCCTCGCGAGTTCCCCGGGCGAACGCGTGTTCAGCGTGACCTCCGGCGACACCACGCTGGCCCGCGATTTCGACATCGTGGCGGCCGCCGGCGGCGCGCACAAGGTCTGCTCCATCACCGGCGTGGTCCGGCACGAGGACGACTCCTATCGCGGCCCCCTGGCGGTGACGTTCACGGCCGTCAAGGGCCAGGCCAAGTTCAACACCCTCGCGGTGCGGGACGCCTCGGGCGCTCCGGTCCTGGCCGTCGCCGCCACCGATTTCGCGGCCCCGTTCACCGCCGCCGCCACGCGCATTCCCGTGGTCAGCACCCCGCCGATCTGGCGCGATCCGTCGCAGCCGCTGGCGGCGCGGGAGCACGACCTGATCCGGCGGATGTCGCTGGCCGAGAAGGTCGCGCAAATGCAGAACGACGCGCCCGCGATTCCCCGGCTGGGGCTGCCGGCGTACAACTACTGGAACGAGGCGCTGCACGGCGTCGCCAACAACGGCATCGCCACCGTGTTCCCCGAGCCCATCGGCGGGGCTTCCACGTGGAATCCTTCCCTCCTCGGCGAGGAGGGGCACGTCATCGGCGTCGAGGGCCGCGCGAAGTACAACGAATATGCCTCCCAGCACGACGGCGCCTCGAAGTGGTGGACCGGCCTGACGTTCTGGACGCCCAACCTGAACATCTTCCGCGACCCGCGCTGGGGCCGCGGCCAGGAGACCTACGGGGAGGATCCCTTCCTCACCGGCACGCTCGCCGTCTCGTACATCCGGGGCATCCAGGGGGACAACCCGCGCTACATGCTCGCGATGGCGTGCGCCAAGCACTACGCCGTTCACAGCGGGCCGGAGGCCGAGCGCCACCGGTTCGACGCCCGCCCGCCGAAGCGCGACCTGTACGAGACCTACCTGCCCCAGTTCCAGATGGCGGTGGAGCAGGGCCATGTCGGCGGCGTCATGGGCGCCTACAACGCGCTCTATGGCGTCCCGGACTGCGCCAATTCGTTTCTGCTGACGGACCTCCTGCGCCAGCAATGGGGATTCAAGGGCTACGTCGTCTCGGACTGCGGCGCCATCGGCGACATCTGGAAACACCACCATTATGTTCAAACTCCCGAGGAAGCCGCCGCCGACGCGGTGAAGGCCGGGTGCGATCTCTGCTGCGGCCAGGATTACAGCGCCCTGGTGCGGGCGGTCCAGCAGGGGCTGGTCACCGAGCAGGAGATCGACCACGCCCTGACCTACGCGCTGTGGACGCGCTTCAGGCTCGGCCTCTTCGATCCGCCAGCCCTGTGCCCGTACTCGAAGATCGGCATCGACCGGAACGACACGGCCGCCCACCGGAAACTCGCCCTGCAGATCGCCCGCGAGTCCATGGTCCTCCTGAAGAACGACGGCATCCTCCCGCTCGACCGCGCGAAGCTCAAGCGCATCGCCGTCATCGGCCCGAACGGCGCCTCGAAGACGATGCTGGAGGGCAATTATCACGGCTCGGCCTCGCACCCGGTCTCGATCCTCGACGGCATCCGCCAGGTGGCCGGCCCCGGCGTCCAGGTGACGTTTGACATCGGGTGCCCGATCACCACCGACACCAGCCGCGGGATCGCGGCGTGGAGCCGCCAGGACAACGAGACCACCCGCCCGTTGCCGGAATTGAGAAAGGAGGCCCTCGACGACGCGGCGAAGGCCGACCTCATCATCTACGTCGGCGGCATCACCCCGGCCCAGGAAGGCGAAGGGTTTGACCGCATCTCGATCGAACTTCCCGAGGTTCAGCAGCAGCTCATCCAGGCGCTCCAGGCCACCGGCAAACCCGTCATCATGGTCAACTGCAGCGGCTCGGCCATCGCCCTGCCGTGGGAGGCCGAGCACCTCCCGGCGATCCTCGAGGCGTGGTATCCCGGCGAGGAAGGCGGGCTGGCGGTCGCCGAGGTCCTGTTCGGCGAGGTCAACCCGTCCGGCCATCTGCCGATCACGTTCTACCGCTCCACGGCGGATCTGCCGAGCTTCACGGACTATTCGATGCGCGACCGCACCTACCGCTACTACACGGGCAAGCCGCTCTACGCGTTCGGCCACGGGCTGAGCTACACGACCTTCGCCTTCAAGCGGGGCCGCCTCGCCGCCCGGACGATGGCGCCGGACGGCACCGCCAAGGTTTCGTTCACGGTGAGCAACACCGGCCATCGCGACGGCGACGAGGTGGCGCAGGTCTATTTCCGCCACGTCGACTCGAGCGTTCCCCAGCCGAGGCTGGAGCTGTGCGGCTTTCTCCGCGTGCACCTGGCCCGCGGCGAGTCCCGCCGGGTCACGGTCGACGTGCCCGCCCAGCGCCTGCGCTACTGGGACACGGAACAGAAGCACTACGTGGTGGCGCCCGGGAAGTATGAATTCCTGGTCGGCGCCGCCTCGGACGATATCCGGCTGACGCTGCCGATGACGATTGCGAGCGGGCGATAACGAATTCTTGCAGCTCCCCTGGGCTGCGGCGCATTGGGACCACGCGCCCTTCCGGGGGCGCAGGATTGGCGGTCACGACCCGGTATGCGCGCCCACCACTCGCTGGCGCTCACAGCCACGGGAACGTCCAGCGCCCAGGCGATGGGCTCGCAGCTACGACCCTCTCTGCGTCTGTCCCGCCTCTGCGGTGTTAGGCAGAATTCACCCCGGGAGGCAGAACCGGCGCCGCAGGCTCGAGCCCGGACATTTTACCCTCACGATGAAAGAACCGCTCAGTATGTTTTGGAGCGGCGACGCCTTCGTAGCTGAAATTGCGTCCGGCACGCGACGAGGGCGTCGTGTCCCCATGAAATGTCCGCGCTAACCCGCATCGTTCACACTTTCGGAGCGATGCAGACACACCCCGCCCTATCGGGCACCCCTCTCCAGAGGGGATTTTACTCGGGGTGCGCCGAATCCCCTCTGAAAGAGGGGTGGCGCGAAGCGACGGGGTGTGTGCTCTGCCACTAGGCGAGTGCGAAATGTCCGGGCTAACGCGGCCACATGATTTCTGAAACCGCTCCAGACGGGTGATCCCTTGGCTCGCTGGCCGTCGGCGGTCAGCCGCCAGAGCAGCCCGTCCCACTACCGCGTCTGCTTCACCGTCACCTCAGCGCCGTCGTACCGCACCACGCGGTCCGGGGTCGGCGTCGAGGCGACGCCGGCGCCATGGTGGGGGCCGACGAAGACGATCCGGAATTCCCGCTCGCGCGGCATGCCCGGATAGTCGCCTCGCCGTGTCCCGATGGTCAGCGTCCGGGCGGCGTCGTTCCAATGCAGCGGAATGGTGGCGTAGGCCCCGTGCTCGTAATCGTAGTTGTCGCCCTCGTCCTCATAGAGCGTGAAGCTGCCGTCGGCCCCGGGATACACCCGCAGCTCGATCGGCGCCCCGGGATCCTGGTCCGCGTACTGGCGGTCCGGTCCGTAGGGCACGATCGACCCGGCGCGCACGAACAGCGGCATCCGGTCGATGGTCGCGACGGCATCCACGGTCTGACCGCCACGGAAAGAGTCTCCCGTCCAGAAATCGGTCCAGCTCGTGCCGCCCGGCAGGTAGACCCGCCGCGAGGTCGCGCCCGGACTCGTCACCGGATTCACCATGATCGCCGGCCCGAACAGGAACTGGTCCGTGAGGTTGCGCACCTCCGGATCGGTGCGGAAATCCATCACCAGCGGACGCAGCATCGTATAGCCGTCGTGGGTCACCTGCCAGGAAACCGAATAGATGTACGGCAGCAGGTGGTACCGCAGGCGGTCGTACTCGATCAGGATGCGCTGGGTGGCCGGATCGAACCGCCACATCTCCTTCGGCTTGCCGGTGCCGTGCACGCGGAACATCGGGCAGAACGCGCCGAACTCGAACCACCGCGTGAAGAGTTCCGCGTATTTCGGATCGGCCGGATCGCCGGCGAAGAACCCGCCGATGTCCGTGTTCCAGTAGGGAATGCCGGTGATCGAGAAATCCAGCCCGGCGGGAATCTGCTCACGGAACACGGCCCACGTCCCGTGGGTGTCGCCGGACCAGGTGACGGCCGCATTGCGCTGCGACCCGGCATAGGCCGAGCGGGTGAGGATGAACACCCGCTTGGCGGAGGTGACCGCCCGCTGGCCCTGATAGACGCCGGCCGCGTGCTCCAGCGGATAGGCGTTGTATACCACGGCGCCCGGGCCGGCGGCGGTCTTCACCTCCCGCATCTGACCCCACCTGCCGCCGAGCTCGGGTTCGCTCGCGTCCATCCACCAGCCGTCGATGCCGAGTGAGAAAAGTTTCTTGTCCAGGAACTGCCAGTAGAGCCGCCGGCCCGCCGGATTGAACGCATCGTACCATCGGCCCTCCCCCTTGGGATACACGTTCGGATAGGTGGGAGCGTACAGCGCGTGGGCTTTCTCCAGCTCCTCGGTGTGCTTCAGGCCGAGATCGAAGCGCGCCCAGATCGAGATGATGATGTGCGCGTGCGCCTGGTGCACCGCCGCCACCATCCCTCTCGGATCGGGATAACGGGCCAGGTCAAAGTCGTCCGATCCCCATTGGCCGGGTTTCCAGTACTGCCAGTCCTGGATGATGCCGTCGAGCGGGATGCCGAGTTGGCGGTAGCGGTCCACGACGCCGA
>JBJKRV010000425.1:0-4927 GCA_046704465.1 Opitutaceae bacterium
TGGCCGAGCGCCGGGCGGAACTGGGGGTGCACGCCGAGGCGGTGCCCACGGCGTGGGAGAAGACGATTCTGGCGTGCCTGGCCAAGGATCCGCAGGATCGGCCGGCGAGTGCCGCGGTGACGTGGGAGCGATTGTCGGGCTCCACTTTGAGTCCGGGTTCGTCCGCTGCGCCGGCCGCGTCGCATCGGCCGCCTGTCCAGATGGACCGGCCCGAACCTGGCGCGTCGCCCCCGGCGGCGACAGCCGCGGACCTGAGGTCGGCGCGCCGCAAGGCATTCCGGCGGGTTCTTCCTCCGCTGGTGACGGCTGCCGTCGTGATTCAGATTCTCGGACTCTGCGTGGGGACGGCGTGGATGAATCTGGCCATAGGCCGGCCTGATCTGGACTGGTCCAGTCTTGGTCCGGGCTTGCTGCTCGGCCAAGTCATCATGGTGCTGCTCGCCGTGCCGGCGGCGATGGTCGTCGGCCGTCGGATGGGACGTCGCAGCCTCGCGGCCGCGGCGCTGCTCGCCGCCGCGGTCGCGATCCTGTTGGCGGGCTGGTCGCAGACCGTCGGCGGACTCCTGGTCGCCAGCCTGGCGGTGGAACTGTCCGCGGCGGGATTCCTCGCCGGATCGCTGGTGTTTCTGTCGCAATGGTTTCCCGCGCATGGTCGCGGGCTGGCGCTGGCGTGGCTGTTTGCCGCGTCTCCCTTGGCGTTGCTGGCCGGCGGCCCCATCCTGGCCCCCGCGGCTCACCCTGGGTCCAATTACTTTGGCCTGCTCGTCATCTTGGGCGGGCTCGCGGCGGTTGCCGGGGTGGTGTTGTGGGCGCTGCTTCCCGGAAAGCCGGGCGAAGCGCGCTGGCTGACCGAGGCTGAGCGTTCGGTCTTGAGCGGCGAGTCGGTGAAGTTTGCGCAGTCCTTGGGCGCGGCGAAGGCCCGACCGGGGGCGGTGGGGCGCCTGGTCCGGATGGGGCTATTGGGGTTGGTGGCCGTCCTCACGGGCGCTGCCGAATATGGGTGGTGCTGGGACGGTTGGAGCTTCTTCACGGGCCTGGCGCCACAGGGGTGGAATCGGCCGTTCGCGCTGTTTTATCCCTATGGGCAGAGCGGGAGTGGTTGGACGATGTTCATGAGCACGGGGCTAATGACGCCGGATGTGCTCGTCCTGATCCTGTCGTGCTTGACTCTGACAGCCTTGTTGATGGTCGGATGGAATTCGGATTTCCGGCAGGAACGAAGGTGGCATGCGGCGATTCCCCTGTTGGTCGGTTGCGGCACCCTGCCTTTGCTTGGTCTTTCGCCCGATGTCGGGGTGACGTGGAACATCTTTTGGTTTCTCCTGGCTGGCGCCGGGCTGCAGGCCGGGTGGGTGGCCTTGATGGCGATTCCGAGCGAAACCTTCGGGCGACGGGAAGCGGCGTTCACCACCGGAATGATGGTGGCGGCCGGCGGGATCGGCGGACTGCTCGCGGGCGGGCTCACCAACTTGGGGCTGGTGCCGGTATCGACCTTGTACCTTGGCGGGGCAGCAGGTGCCGTACTGCTGCTGGCGTTCCGGACCAGGGTCCGCGTCGGAGCCTGAACCGGGCACGCGAGGTCCGGCGAGGCGCGCGGGCGATCACCCGACCAGGCTGTAGACGGCGTGCGTGCCGGGGAAGCCGTCGAGCGGATGATTGCCGAGGGGTTCGCACGCCCAGTCGACCGGCAGCGCCGCCCGGGCCGAGGCGCTCACGATGGTGTCCGTCTCCAAAGCCGAACACACCTTCTCGAGACGGAAGACGTAGATGACCTCCTGGCCCGAGAGGTTGTTGGCGCCCCCGGCCCCGCCCTCGAGGGTCGGCTTGGCGAAATGAAGGACGATACGGAAGTCCGGGTCGCGCCGTTGCTGCAGCTCCCGCAACCGCTCCAATGCCGTGCCCAGGCACCGCAGCGCCTCGGCGTTGTGGTTCCAGTAGGCAAAGATCGCGTCGCCCAGGAACTTGTCGACGATGCCGGCGGAGGACTCGATGGCATCGCGGCAATCACGGAGCCACGCCCCGACCTTCAGGCTCAACGTGTCCGTGTCCAGTTGCCGGCTCAGGCTGGTAAAACGCTTGATGTCGACCATCAACAGCCAGCACTGCGGATTGGCGCGCACCGGCACGGTCGGGGGGGCATCCGTGTCGTAGAAGGGCGTCGAGGACGTCTTGTCCATCCGGAAGGTGAAACTCTCGCCGAGGATGGTGACGATATCCCCGTCGCGCAGCCGGCAGGGGAGCGTGATGCGCTTGCCGTTGCGCAGGGTGCCGTTGGTGCTGCCCAGGTCGGCGAGCCAGAACTCCGTCCGGTTGTCGGTCTGCTGGGCATGGATGTGCGCATGCCGGCGGGACGCGCCCGGAGACGCCAGTTGCACGGTGTTGGTATGCGACCGGCCGAGGTAGCAGTTCGTCTCGATGAGGATACGGCTGCCATCACTCTTTTCGATCCAACCGTTCATGGTCGTTGCCGGGCGGTTTCGAGCGTAAAAACGGCGGCCCGGGGAGCCAGCAAATTCGTTAGGATTAAAAAATGGCGACTTGTGCCGGCAGCCCGCCTCCCGCAGAATGGAAGTTCGACTTCAACCCCAGCCCCGGCAGGCATGGACGACGACCGGCCAACACAGAGAACCTCCTCGGACGATCGCGACACCGTGCCGAGCTCCAAAAAGGAGGTCGTTTTCGACCGGTACGAGCTCGTGAGCGAGCTGGGCAAGGGCGGAATGGGAGTGGTGTGGCTGGCGGTGGACCGCGAGCTGAACTCCCGCGTCGCCCTGAAGTTTCTGCGCGACGAAATGACCAGCGAGGCCGACGCGCTGCGGGAGTTGAAGGGCGAGGTGATCATCAACCGCGACCTGTCGCATCCCAATATCGTCAAGACGTTCGATTTTGTGACCAACGGGCGCGTGTCCGCCATCTCGATGGAATTCGTGGGCGGCACGAATCTGCACAAGCTCAAGACCCAGCACGACAAAAGGTGCTTCGAGGTCGAGGAGATCCGCCAGTGGATCTATCAGCTTTGCGACGCGATGGATTATGCGCACCACCAGCGGGTGGTGCACCGCGACATCAAGCCCGCAAACCTGATGCTGAACGAGCGCGGTGACTTGAAGGTGGGCGACTTCGGCATCGGGCGGACCGTGGCAGACACAATCAACCGCGTCACCAAGAACACCGCGGGCACCCCGCCGTACATGAGCCCGCAGCAGACGATGGGCGAGAAGGCCACGCCGGCTGACGACATCTACAGCATCGGCGCGACGATCTACGACCTGCTGACGGGCGATCCGCCTTTCTTTCGCGGTGCCATCCGGGAACAGACGATGGTCAAGGTGCCCCCGACCATGGGGTCGCGTCGGGAGGAATTGCAGCGCATGGGCAAATCCATTCCCGACATCTGGGAGAAGGCGGTGGCGGCCTGCCTGGCCAAGGACCCGGCGATCCGGCCGCCATCGGCGAAGGCGTTGCGCGAAATGCTGGAGGGAAAATCCCGGGTGCCGGAGGCGGTCGCCCGCCGACCAAGAAAGGGCGTCCGGTGGCTGCTGGCCGCGGCGGCGGCGGCGGTCCTGGCCGGCGCCGGTGGCGGTTACTACGTCTGGCGGACCCGGATGACGCCGCCCGTGCGTCCGGAGCCGGCGAAGACCCCGGCGCCGGGGGCGCAGGCGCCGGCTACGGTGGCGGCACCGCCGGCTCCCGCCCAACCGGTGGCGGGCCATTCGCCGGTGGACGAGCTGGTGGCAGCGGGCAAGATCACCCCCGCCGAGGGCACCAGCCTCGACGCGGCGCTGCGCGGCGTCCAGGGCGCCCGGGAAAAGTCACTGGCCTCGCGGCTCCTGATCGACCACACGCTCACCCCGGAGGCATGGCGCGATTATTCCAGCCTCGTGCCGCCGCAGGACGAGGCCGTGTCCAAGTTGCGACCGATGCTGGCGGCGGGCCTGATCCGCGAAAACGAGTTTGCCTGGCTTCATGATGCGCTCACGGGCCGGAAAGGCGCCGAGGAGCAGACGCTCGCCCGGTCGCTGGTGAACACGCGCGCGTTGTCCCCGGCGCAATGGCGGGAACAGACCGGGCTGTATCCCCACGCCGATCCCTTTGAGCAAAAAGTGAAGCCGCTGGTCGCCAACGGCACCGTGACCCCGGGCGAAGGCCGCTGGCTGCACGACGCGCTGGCGGGCCGGAAGGGCGCGGGCGAAAAGCTGCTCGCCGCCAAGCTGGTCGACGACAAGACGATCACGCCGGATCAGTGGCGGGCCCGGACGCAGTACAGCTATCAGTTGAAGAACGACGCCACGATCGATCCGGCGCACCTCCCGCCGGCCATCGACCTGCCACTGAATGCCTCGGTGAGCATCCGGCTGATGCGCATCGACCCCGGCGCTTTCATCCGCGGCTCGCCCAAGGAGGAGCTGGGGCGGCGCACCAACGAGTTTGCTCCTGAGCGCATCGTGACGACCCAGCCGTTCTACATCGGGATTTACGAGGTGACCCAGGCGCAGTACACGAGTGTCATGCCGCGCAGCCCGAGTTACTGGCGCGGGCATCCCTCCTGGCCGATCGACCAGGTGAGCTGGCGCATGCTGACCGGCACCGACGGATTCTTCGCGCGTCTGAACCGCATCCTTTCGAACCGGTACGGCGGCGCCCTGGTGGCGGGTCTGCCGACCGAGGACGAGTGGGAATACGCCTGTCGCGCCGGCACCGAGACGGCGTTCAACAACGGCCGCAACATCACCAAACTCGACACCGACCCGGCGCTCGATCCGCTGGCCAATTACAACTGCTCGGTGGAGGGCAGCCCGCAGGCGGTGGGGTCATACCAGCCCAACAACTGGGGCCTCTACGACATGCTGGGCAACGTCGCCGAGTGGTGTTCCGACCGGTTCATCCGGGGCGGCTCGTGGCAGTCGAACGCCGCCAATTGCCGGGT
>JBJKRV010000426.1:0-2822 GCA_046704465.1 Opitutaceae bacterium
CTCTGGAGGCCGCCGGCGGCCAGGGCGCGGGCGCGCATGTTCTGGACGGCCTGCATGACGGCGTCCGGTTGCATCGCGTAGGCCTGGCCGAGGGCCTGGGTCCAGGCGAGGTTGGCGTTCATCCACCGGATGATGTCGGGATAGTGTGCGAGGGCCGTCACGCTCGGACTCCATGGCTGGTCGTCGATCAACGCCGGGTTCCCGTTCCCTTCCAGATAACGTGCCGCCAGCACGACGTCGGTCGAGGCGGTGGAGGCGGGCAGGATGAGCGCGATCAGCGGATCGGGATAAAGCGCGATGGGGGCGACGAGTTGGTCGAGGCTGCCCGGCGCGTACTGGATGGCGACCGGGGCCGGCGTTTGCGCCCGGAGGGAGGCCGCGAGACCCACCCCGAGCAGGAACAGGGCGAGATTTGTCTTCATGACAACTGCAATGACGCCGCCACCGCGGCGCCGGATGCAACAATTAACGCGCGTCCGCAGACCCGGCGGCCTGGGAACCCATGGCTCAAGTCCGAAGCGTCACCCTTGTCTCGAGTACGCGATGGACCGTTACGATCCAGGAGCGCTGGGAGGTGATCCGGACGTCAATCTTCGCGAACGCGGAGTGCCCCAATCATTCGCGGTTGCCGTCGGACCGGAGCAGATCGGCCAGCCGTTGGAGCGCAACCTCGCGGGGCATCCGGTTGCTGTCGATCAGCTCCTTGCCGTAGCGGTCCGTCACGACCAACTGGGGGATCGTGTTCCCAAACATGGAGATGATGAGGTGGAGCTGCGGGTCCCGTTCCTCCGGAACGGCACACCAGGTGAAACCCTCCTGCTTCGCGTAAGCGTGCATCTCCGCAGCCGAGTGATCCGCGCTGATGTAGACGACGGCGAACTCCGGGTGGCCTGGCTTCATCTCCCGGTAGAGCTTCAACAGCGAAGGTGAAAACTGCCGACAGGGCCCGCACCAGCCGGCGCCGCGATAGAAGACGAGGTACCGGAGCTTGGACGGATTCTTGAGCGCGTCCGGCGCACTGTTGGTGATGTCGACCAGCTTGCCGGCCAGCTCCTCCACGAAGCGCCCCGGCGCCCCGCCCGGGCGGGACGCAAACCGGCGCGCCTGCTCCATCAGGTCCGTCGTCCGGGGATCGACATCGAAGCTGGTGTTGAGGCGCTCGGAGCCGACCAGCAGCTGGTCCTGGTCGACGCCCATGACGATCACCTTTACTCCCCGGCGTACGATGTTGCCGGCGCCAAGGTCGTCGGGTTCGGTGAGCGTGACACGGTACGGCCACAAGTCCTCGCGCTGGAGAATCGCCGCATAGCTCAGCCCGCGGTCCTGCGGCGAGAGCTGGGCCCCCGCGCCGGCGGCGAGTTGCAGAATGTCCGTATCATCGGGCCGGACGGCGAACCGGTAGCGTCCGTCCGGCGTGCCGAGGATCGCCCGATCCCCTTCCAGTTGGAGGACCTTGACGTGGGTGCCCGCCGCCACGCCGCCGCCCTGGCGGAAACGGATGGTGCGGGTGAGGGTGCACTCGGTGGGCCAAAGACCCGGCTGCCCCACCAGGGCCGACCAGGTCAGTGGCGCGGCCTGGACGGTGGAAGCCAACAGGCCGGCGATCAACAGGAGTCGAAGGATCTTCATGACATGGCCGCGTTTATCCGCTTCGTGGTGCGAGCTTACGGGTGAATCGCAGTGCTCTTGGTCGCCGCGAGCAGCGTGTCGAGGTTGGTGTCCGTCGGCGTGATGAGGTCGCGCTGGATGTCTCCGGCCGTGGTCACGACCATGCAGGCCAGGCTCGATTGGCCGACCGCCTGCCAGCCGGGATGGACGGTGTGATCCATGTAACCCGAGGGTTGCATCAGTGGCTTCGACTCACCGTTGAAGGCATCAGCCCGCGCCACGGCCTGGCCGTCGGTGTAGGTCACGTAGACGTAATAATTCCCGTTGGTCCTCGATGGGTCGGGCTCCTGCGCGCACCAGAAGAGGTGCCGGCTGTCGGTGCTGAACGCGACGTACATGGGCGCCCGCCAACCCTTGTCAACCAACTGGCCATCCAGCCAGAGTCCGGTGACGTTGTCCGAAGGGCGCCAGCCCGTGAACGCGATGTGCTTGCTGTCCGGACTGAACCAAAAGTCGGTGGCGCTCACGGGCTCGGCCTTCCCGTCGATATAGATGGTGCCGCGACCTTGGTTCGTCCCGAACCCCATCTTGATGACTGCATAGTGGTTGCCGTCGGGACTGAAACCGAACTGGGAGAGGTCGAGACCTTGCGGGGTCTGCAGCACGTCCTTCCCGTCGAGCACGAGTGTGGTCGTTTGCCTGCCGCTCCGGATATCCCCGCAGTAGACGTAATGCCCGCCATCGGCGCTGAAGAGGAAAGCCGGGAGATAATCGTAGGCGTCATCTGATTCTTCGCCGTTGACCACGGCGACATATTTGCCAGCGCCGTGCTCGATATAGATCAGGCGGCTGGAATCCGGGGAAAAGGCGATTCCGCCCGGGGGCGGCCCGCTGAAGGAGGGGCCCGAGCCCTGCATGTCGTAGGGCTCCGCGACCTTCTTTCCGTCCTCGACGACAAAGAGATTCTGCCCTTCCTGGCAGACGACGGCGTAATGCTGGCCGTCAGGGCTGAAGACCATCTCCTGGACGCCGTTGTGGCAAAGCGTGGCCGGTACCGGGCGGCCGTCGATGACCAGAAACTGTCCCTGGCTGCCGTCCGGATAGCGATGCACCAGCACGGCGGCAATGCGGTCCGTGACCGGGGCGCAATAATAGGAAATCAGCGTGTTGGCCGTGAAGAGCCGTTTTCCGTCCTCCATCAGGGAGGTGCCGCC
>JBJKRV010000427.1:0-5860 GCA_046704465.1 Opitutaceae bacterium
GGTTCAGGGGGGACGTCGTTGATGCCGTCCCCCATGAACCCCACCACGTGGCCTTTGGCACGGAGCACCTTGATGACATCCTCCTTCTGATCAGGCGTGAGCCGCGCCAGGACATTCGCCTCGCCCACCTCCCTCGCAAACCCCGTCTCGTCCAGCGCCGCCAACTGGGGACCGGTGACCATCTTGGTAATCGGCATGGCGACATCGTGGCAGACCTTGCGCGTCACCAGTTCATTGTCGCCGGTCAGAATCTTCACGGCCACGCCTGACCGGCCAAGGGCTTCGATGGCCTTGGCCGATGTGTCCTTCGCCGGATCGAAAAATGCGATATAGCCCAGCAGGATCAGCTCGGACTCGTCAGCGACGGAAAACGTCTGCTTGCTGCGGTCGAATTCCCGGTAGGCGATGGCGAGGACGCGGTAGCCCTGCGCGCTCAGACTCCGGTATTCGTCCATCAGGTCGTCCCGGATGAGGCGGATCAGAGGATTGATGTCCTCGTCGACCTGGTAGTTCTCGCACACCGAGGAGACCTCCTCGACCGCACCTTTGCAGATGAGAACGTGCCGGTCCTCGTAGTCGATCACGACGGACATTCGGCGCCGTTTGAAGTCGAAGGGAATCTCGTCGACCTTGCGGCAATTGAGCTCCACGTCGAGGTCCGTGTGGGCGAGGATCGCGCGATCGAGCAGATTCCGCAGGCCGGTCTGGTAATAGCTGTTCATATACGCGTATCGCAGCACGTCCTCGCTGGGACGATTTGTGACATCCACGTATCGCTCGAGCACCACATGGTCCTGGGTCAGGGTTCCGGTCTTGTCGGTGCACAGCACGTCCATCGCCCCGAAGTTCTGGATCGCGTGCAGCTGCTTCACGATGACCTTCTTCCGGGACATCATCAGGGCGCCCTTGGACAGGCACACGGTGATGATCATCGGCAGCATTTCCGGAGTCAGGCCCACCGCGATGGACAGAGCGTAGACCAGGGCCTCGAGCCAGTTGTGGTCCCTTAACATCACAATCAGAAACACAACCGACACCATGACCACCATGAACCGGATCATGAGCCAGGTGAATCCCTTGATGCCCTTGTCGAAACTGGTGAGCTCCCGTTTCGCGCCGAGCTTCTCGGCCAGCGAACCGAAATACGTCCGCGAGCCGGTGACGAGCACCACGCCGCGGGCGGAGCCGCTCAGCACGTTGCTGCCCATGAAACAGGCGTTGCTGAACTCGAAGGGCGCCCGTCCCGCCGGTTGGGCCGCGTCCGCGTTCTTCTCCACCGGCATCGATTCGCCGGTCAGCGCCGATTGCGTGACGAAAAAATCCTTGGCCGAAAGGATGCGCAGATCCGCCGGGATGAGACTGCCGGCGGCCAAGACCACCACGTCTCCGGGCACGACCTCTTCAAGGGGAACTTCGGTCTCCTTGCCGTCGCGCACCACCGTCACCGTCGTTTTGACCAGTTTCTGCAGCTTTTCGACCGCCAACGACGAGCGTGTCTCTTGAATGTAAGAGAGGACCACGCTGAGGAAGACCATGCCACCGACAATCGCAGTGGAGGCCAGGTCGCCGGTGAAATAGCAGACAGCGGCGATGAATAGCAGCTGGACGACCAAGGGATTGCGACATCGGTCCAGCAGATCGAGGACGAACGTATGACGGCGTCCAACCGCAACCGTGTTCGGTCCCAAGTCCTCCAATATCTGGGCTGCGCGCTCAGTCGAAAGACCGCCACCCGAACTGCCCAGTCGGTTGAGCAAATCCGCCTCGGAAATCGAGTAAAGGGTGGTGGTGTCGGAGTTCAAACGCCCGGGGAAAACTCATATGATCGCCAAACCGATTCAAGGCCAATAGCGACAATTGGTCGGCCGATCTCGCACGAGGTGGAAAGGCTATCTGCGTAGCCCCGTGAGCCCGCAACGAATCCTGGTGATCTTTCCGGCCGGTTCGTCCAACGCCGTTGTCGTCAGGCCGGCACCGCACCGTGAATCGCCTCGCGATTCCAGCTTCCACCGCCAGCTGCCCGAGGCCGCTTCGGATTAGCCAGCGCGTCGTCGGATTCGACATGCTGAATCAGTGGCCGCTCTTGCACGCATGATCCGCCATCAGGCGTGTGTTCCGGCGTTGGGGCAGGCGCGGGCATCGGCGAGCCTCTCGGCGCCGGGTTTTCGGCGACCCAAGCCTCATGCATTATGCAATTACCGAGCCTTGTTCTTCGCGCATTTTGCACTCAGCGCCGCGTTGGCTCCAGCACATCAATCATTTTAAGTAATTGGTTTCACGCCTATTAGGTCGATCACGACGACCTTGGCATCATTCCAGATGGAGGTCTGGCGCAACTCCTCAATTCGACGCCGTCATGACCAATATCTCATCCATCTCACGCCCGCAGGTTCCACCCTATGTCAACCCAACCATTGAGTCGTCCGAGTCCGACAAGGTCGTTGACGCGAACTTGGTGCAGCAGTTCACCGCTGGCGACGAAGCTGCCTTTGTCGAAATCGTCAATCGCTACCGCGGCAAGATCTTCGGATTGACGATGAATCTCCTCCACGACAGCGCCGATGCGGAAGAAATCACTCAGGATACATTCATTCGCGCCTACCGCGGGCTGGGTCGATTCCGCGGCGAATCTTCGCTCTCCACGTGGTTGTATCGCATCGCCCTCAACCTGGCCCGCAACCGCTACTGGTATTTCTTTCGCCGGCGCCGGCATCAGTGGGTTTCCCTCGACCGGCCTATCGGCGACGAGTCCGACGCTACGTTTGCCGATCTCGTTTCCACGCCCGGTGCCGATCCGGCGCGGGAAACCGTAACCAACGAATTCACCGATCTCATTGCTTCGTGTATGGAGCGCCTCGACCACAAGCACCGCGAGATCCTCGTGATGCGCAATGTTCTCGATCTCTCATACGAGGAGATCGCCCGCGAGTTGCAGATCAATGTGGGCACCGTCAAGAGCCGGATTGCCCGCGCCCGCGAATACCTTCGCACGATGCTTGCGGAGCTTTGTCCCGACATTGAGCCGGCTCCGTCGCTGTCCGACTTCTTTCTGAGCGCCCGCTCAGTCTATGGTCAGCCGGCAATCAGTTACGCCTGAGCAATTCGGAACCTCATCTGCCGCAAACTGACACAGATTCCGTCAACCAGATTGCCAACGTGAAACCATCGCGCCTCTATCAAAGATTGACTGCCTGGTTTCGAACCCACCGTCCCTTGCACTGGGTGGAAAGCATCGCGACGGATTACTCGAGCTGGACCCCGTGGTGACTTCCTGACTGATCGCGCCGGGTGCCGGGCAGTCGGCGCTTCTTGAGCCATGGCAACCGAGGCCGGTAGCCAAGGTATCACGGGTGTATGGCTGAGGGCGGTTCCATGGCCGGCGGCGACACGCCCGCGCCGCATGGGGCGGCGCAAGAACCAAAATGCCGTGGCGTTCGAGCAGGGTAGACATCCTGCTCCGTTCATTCCATGGTTGCAAAACATATCATCGTATACTGATATGACGATATCAATTTTGCTCCATGCTCGCCCCGAACCCGTCTCCCTCCCCCTCCAGCGCCGAACTGCGCCGGCTGTTCGAGCAACGCATTGTCATCCTCGAAGGTCCCAAGGGCACCATGGCGCAGGCGCACCGCCTCACCGAATCCGACTTTCGCGGCGATCGCTTCCGGCATCACGCCCACGACCTGCGGGGCGACAATGACATCCTTTGCCTCACCCAGCCGGCGTTGATCGAGGAGATCCATCGCGCCTTCATCCAGGCGGGCGCCGATATCGTGGCCACGAACACGTTCAACGGCACGCGGATCTCCCAGTCCGACTACCACACCGAGGCCTTCGTCCCCGAGATCAACCGGGCCGCCGCCGAGCTCTGCGCGCGCGCGGCGCGCTGGGGGACGGAGCGGTTCGGACGGCGCATCTACGTCGCCGGTGCCCTCGGGCCGACCAACCGCACGGCCTCGCTCTCGCCCGACGTGAGCCGCCCCGACTATCGCGCAGTCACGTTCGACCAGTTGGTGGCCGCGTACGACGAGCAGGCCCGGGGCCTGGTGGCCGGCGGCGCCGAAATCCTGCTGGTCGAGACCATCTTCGACACCCTCAACGCCAAGGCGGCCCTGTTTGCGATCGAGAGGCTTCAGGACGAGTTGCCCGTTCGTCTGCCCGTGATGATCTCCGTGACGGTCACTGATGCCTCCGGTCGCACCTTGTCCGGCCAGACCGTGGAGGCCTTTTACAACTCGGTGGCCCACATCCGGCCCTTCAGCGTGGGACTCAACTGCGCCCTGGGAGCGAAACAGATGCGGCCGTATCTCGAGGATCTCTCGCGCGTCGCCGGCTGCTTTGTCACCTGCTACCCGAATGCCGGCCTGCCGAACGCCTTCGGGGGTTACGACGAGACGCCGGCCGAGATGGCGTCCACCCTCGGCGAATATGCCGCCAACGGCTGGGTCAATCTCCTCGGCGGGTGCTGCGGCTCGACGCCGGCCCATATCAGCGCCATCGCCGGCGCCGTCGCCGGCTTGCCCCCGCGGGTCGTGCCGGAGCCGGATCCTTCGGTGCTGCATCTGAGCGGCCTGGAACCCCTCTCGGTCGGATGAGCCGGTCCACCCCCACCCCCTGGCCTTCGACCCGGCCCCTCCTGACTCCCCCACCGTGAACCGCTCCGCCTCCGCATTCGTCGTCATCGGCGAGCGCACCAACATCACCGGCTCGCCGCGGTTCGCCAAGGCCATCAAGGCCGGCGACTGGGAGGCCGCGCTGGCCATCGCCCGCCAGCAGGTCGAGAGCGGCGCCAACATCATCGACGTCAACGTGGACGAGGCCCTGGTCGACGGCGAGGCGACCATGACCCGCCTGCTCAACCTGATCGCCGCCGAGCCCGAGATCGCGCGCGTGCCGGTCATGCTCGACAGCTCGAAATGGAGCGTGCTCGAGGCCGGTCTGAAATGCCTGCAGGGAAAGGGCATCGTCAATTCGCTCTCCCTGAAGGACGGCGAGGAGGAATTCCTCCGCCGGGCCCGCCTGGTCCGCCGCTACGGCGCCGCCGCCGTGGTCATGGCCTTCGACGAGCAGGGACAGGCGGTGGACCGCGACGCCAAGGTCCGCATCTGCACGCGGGCCTACCACCTCCTGGTCGGGCGCGCCGGGTTCCCGCCGGCCGACATCATCTTCGACCCGAACATCCTCACCGTCGCCACCGGCATCGAGGAACACAATAATTACGCCGTCGATTTCTTCGCCGCCGTGAGCGAGATCAAACGCACGCTGCCGGGCGCCAAGGTCAGCGGCGGGGTGTCCAACGTCTCCTTCTCGTTTCGCGGCAACAACCCCGTGCGCGAGGCCATGCACGCGGTGTTCCTCTACCACGCCATCCAGGCCGGCCTCGACATGGCGATCGTCAACGCCGGCATGCTCGGCGTCTACGCGGAGATCGAGCCGGCGCTGCGCGAGCGCATCGAGGACGTGCTGCTCAACCGCCGGCCCGACGCCACCGAGCGCCTGGTGACCCTCGCGGACGAGCTCAAGAACCGCCACGGCGGCGCCTCCCGCACCGAATCCAAGGAAGACCTCGCCTGGCGCGACGCGACCGTGGAGGAACGCCTCCGGCACGCCCTGGTCAAGGGGCTCGACACGTACATCGAGGCCGACACCGAGGAGGCGCGGCGGAAATACCCGCGTCCGCTCGACATCATCGAGGGTCCGTTGATGGACGGCATGCGCGTGGTCGGCGACCTGTTCGGCGCCGGCAAGATGTTTCTGCCTCAGGTGGTCAAGAGCGCCCGGGTGATGAAGAAGGCGGTGGCCTACCTCATCCCGTACATCGAAGCCGAGAAGTCCGCCGGTGCGACCAAAACAGTCA
>JBJKRV010000428.1:0-11309 GCA_046704465.1 Opitutaceae bacterium
CGCCCCGGTCCTGTTCTGGCTGGCGCCGGACGGCCCGCGTACGGTCGTGGCGCAGCTCGATGAGAACTCCGCTCCGCTCATCCGGCCGGGCGAGGCCGCCGAGGTGGTAACCGACGCCTCGAAACCGCAGATCTTCCAGGCCACCGTGAAGCGCGTCGGGTTGCTTTACGGGCCCCGGCGCCCCCCGACCGACGATCCCGAAGAGCAGCAGGACGTCCGCGTGGTGGACTGCCTGCTCGTCCTTGACGCGCCCAACCCGCCGCTGTTGATCGGGCAGCGCGTGGTCGTTCGTTTTCTGCGGTTCGACAGACCGTCCCGATGATCGGCCCGCATCGAAGATCCAGCCGGCGCCTCGGTTCCCTGCTGCTGGCCGGCACCCTGACCGGCCTGGCCGGCTGTCAGACTCCATCCGCCCGTCCGACGGCGGTTCCCGCCCCGGTGGCGGCCGATTTCCGCGGCGCACTGCCGGCCACCCACGGCACCGCCCAGCGGCTTCCCGCGCAATGGTGGACCGTATTTCACGATCCGACGTTGGCCGGGCTGGAGACACGGACGCTCGCCGCCAACTACGATCTCGACGTGGCCACCTCGCGGTTGCGCGCCGCCCTGGCCGCCTGGCGCGGATCCGACGTCGGCCGTCAACCGTCCGTACTCGGCGACATCGAATACCGCCGCCAGCACGAGGCCCCCATCCTGAAGAACCACGAGCCGCTTCTGAATCAATATGTCATCACCGGCGTCGATGCGACGTGGGACGCCGACCTCTTCGGACGCATCCGTCACCTGGCCGCGGCGGCCCGAGCCAACGCCGAGGCCCGCGCCGCGGCCCGGGAGGAACTCGCCCTCACGTTGACGGCCGAGGTGGCGCACAGCTATTTCGATCTTCGGGGCAACCAGCAGGTGCTGGCGGATCTCCGGAAGGCGGCGGCTCTGGCGGCGGACGAGCTTGCGATGGTCAAGCGCCGCATGGCGGCCGGCGTCGCCAACCGCCTCGATGTCGCGACCGCACGCCAGGCGCTCGACACCGCCAGGGCGGAACTCGAACGGCCGCAGGCGGCCATCGATCGCGACATGCTGCACCTGGGCCTTTTGACCGCGCAGTCGGCCGGGGTTGTGTACCACGTCCTTGGTGACGCCGTTCCCCTGCCGCCCGAGCCGGCCACTCCCGCCCTCGGCACCCCGGCCGACCTCCTCCGGGCCCGGCCCGACGTCCGGCAGGCCGAAGCGGAGCTGAGCGCCTCCTCGGATCTCGCCGCGGCCGCGAGGGCCGATCTGCTGCCGCGCCTGACCTTCAGCGGAGACTTCAGTTTCTACGCGTTCGGCTGGGGCGTCGGGCCCCGGCTCACCTGGGACGTGTTCAACCGCCGCCGGGTGGAGGCCCGCCATGCCCAGGCTGGGGCCCGTGCCGATGCGGCCTACGCCCATTATCAGGAAGTGGTGCTGGGCGCGATCAACGACGTCGAGAATGCGTTGGCCAACCTCTCGGCGATGCGAGCCCGGCGCGACGCGCTTCGCGCCGTCTGGCAGGATGCCACCACCACTGCGCTGGACACCCGCCGGCGCGCTGCGCTGGGCGTGGCCAACCAGTTGGACATCGCGAGCGCCGATCAGACCCAGGCGACTTCGGCCGCATCCCTGGCCGCCCAGGAGGCAGTGGTGCGCGAAAGCTGGATCGCGGTAATCCAAGCCTTGGGCGGTGGGGTGGGCGAATCGATCCGCCAGAGCGCCGGACCCCAATCAGATCTTGGCAAGAAGACGTTACGAACTCCAACGGAGCCGGCGCATGACAGTTGAGTCCTGTCGCAGGGTTGGCCCGAAGGATCAGTGGCAGCGTCAAATACCCGGCCTCATTTTTCGCAGCGGGAGAGCACACTAACATCTCGCCGCCAGGCATGCTTAAGATCTTCTATTTGAATGCCATGCAAAAAGCCGACCCCGCCGCTCCCGGAGGCACGACACGGAACTCATCAGGGCGATGAACCGACCTCAACGCATTGACCGCCGACCATCATCGCGCAACCTTGCTAAGTCGGGCCGGAGAATCCTGAACGTAGCCCGCCCGGCCGTCGTCAAAGCAGGCGCACGCCACCACATTAGCTCATGATGCCTGACAACTTGTCTTTTGAGCAGTTTGCCTTAATAGGGGCGCATCTGTTCACATGATCACTCCCACGCTCGCTGAGCAACGTATTCGAGAGTCGCTGGTTGGATTCCCTCCACCAGTCACGGCCGCCTATCGGGCGTTCGCCGAGAACGGGGATCCAGCCAGCCTGGACGTGGTAGTGCTCGGGGTTTTGCATTTCTACCTGGCGAAGAAGCCGGCGGAGCCGCTGGATTCGCTGCCAGGAACAACCCGGTTGATCGAGGATCTCGGCTGCGATTCCCTCACCATGATGGACACGGTTTTCATGGTCGAAGCGCTCTTCGAGATAAAACTCGACGACGCAGAACTGACCAAGATCGTGACCCTCGACGACCTGCGCCGCCACCTCCGCCAGCTTGTCGGATCCGCGCCGTCGCCAACCTGAGTGTCTGCTACCATGCCTGCCCCCCGCGTGGTGGTATCGGGTCTCGGGTTTGTCACGAGCATTGGCAACGACCGGGCCACGACCGCCGTCAGCTTGCGCGAGCTTCGCTCCGGTATTGAGCGCTACGATTTCCTTCCCGGCACGGATCTTCCCGTCAAGGTGGTCGGGACCATCAAGGGTTTCGAAACGTCGGCATCCCAATGGCCTGCCTGGCGGTGGCCCGCGGGCTATCACTTCAAGCCCGAGGCTTTGCGGGGGATGCCGCCACACGGACTTTACGCCCTGTGTGCCGTCGAGCAGTTGGTGGCGGAGGCCAAGCTGACGGCGGCGGAGCTGGCGGCCGAAGACACCGGCCTGTTCTGCGCGTCGGCAGGATCGCCGCGTCTGCTGTGGGGGCTGATGAAGCAGTTGCACGAGTCGCGCGGCGCCCGCATCCCCCCGATGGGAATTGTGAGCACGATCGCGGGGACACTGAATTTCAATCTGGCCGCCCATTTCGGCATCCGGGGGGCGGTGGCCGGATTTGTCTCGGCGTGCGCCTCGACCACCCAGGCGCTCGGCTATGCGTTCGACGAGATCAGGCTGGGGCGGCAGCGCCGGGTCCTGGTCGTCGGCGGCGAGGATCTTTCATTCGAATCCATCTTCCCGTTCCACGGCATGCGGGCGTTGTCGCGCAACGCGGATCCGGCCCGGGCCTCGCGTCCCTTCGATCGGGCTCGCGACGGCTTTGTCGGCACCGGCGGCGCGGCCGCCCTGCTGCTCGAAGCGGCGGAGCCGGCGCTCGACCGCGGGGCTCCGGTCTACGCGGAGATGCTGGGCTGGGGCCAGTCGGCCGACGGCTACAACGTCGCCAATTCGGACCCCGACGGCCGCGGCCTGGCGGCGGCCATGCGCCGGGCGCTGGCGGCGGCAGGTGTCGCGCCGGCGGAAATCGACTACGTGAACGCCCATGCGACGTCGACCCCCGCCGGCGACCTCTCCGAGGCGCGGGCCCTGCAGACGGTGTTCAGCCGCGTCGGCGCCCACCCGCCCGTCAGCAGCACCAAGGCGCTGACCGGGCACGGTCTTTCGTTCTCCGGAGTGATGGAAACCGCGTTCTGCTCCATCAGCATCGCCGACGGTTTCATCCCGGGCGCCCACAACCTGGAAGCTCCCGATCCTGCCTGCGACGACCTCAACCTGCCGCGCGCGACGCTCGACTCCGCCCCACGCACGGTGCTGAAAAACAGCAGCGGCTTCGGCGGCAGCAACGTCTGTCTCGTCCTCCGCCGATGGGAACCATGACGCGGCCGCCCGACTCTGAACCCGAAACGGACCAACGGGCCTGACTCGGCCCTGTTTCACCCCCGCCCCACCCGCCTCCTTCATGTCCGTCGTCTTCTCCTTTCGCTCCTCCGCGGCCCGGACCGTCACTCGGCAGAAGCCCGGGATTCTGATGCCAGGCCGCGACGGCCGGGCGGTCATCCTGGTGCACGGACTCACCGGGACGCCGACGGAAATGCGCTTCATCGCGTGGTTCCTCAACACCCACGGCTTCACGGTCTCCTGCCCGCGGCTGGCCAATCATGGACAACCGCTCGACGTGCTGAAGGCGACCCGCTGGGAGGCGTTCTATGCCAGTGTCCGCGACGCCTACGTCGAGTTGCGGGCGGACCACGACGAGGTGTACGTCGGCGGCCTGTCGATGGGGGCGCTGCTGGCGTTGTTGCTGGCGGAGGAATTCCAGGCGGGCATCGCCGGCGTGAGCTGTCTCTCCCCCACCTTGTTCTACGACGGCTGGAACGTGCCCTGGTACCATTTCCTTTTGCCGCTGGCTTCCCGAACGCCGCTGAGGAATTACGTCTACTTCAAGGAGGAGCCGCCCTACGGGCTGAAGAACAAGCGGATCCGGGACAAGGTGCACGCGTTCTATCGAAACGCCGACATTCATACCCTGCACGAAGTGGACAACCTGGGTTACCCCTTTTTTCCCGTGCGTCTGCTGGCCGAGCTGCACCGGCTCGTGGCGCACCTGAATCCGCGCCTTCCACGTGTCACGAGCCCATGCCAGATTATTCAAACGCGGGACGATGACATGAGCAGCGTCAAGAACGCCCTGCACATCCACGATCGCGTGGCCTCGACGCGCAAGGAGATCGTCTATCTGGAGGACTCCTACCACGTCATCACCGCGGACCAGGAACGAGCCAAGGTCGCGCAGAGCATCCTGGATTTCTTCGCCCTGGAGGTGTCGCGTGTATAGTCCGGTCGCAGGTCGGGCCCATCGCTCGGGAGCCGTCCGGCGGCCGTCCAACGGCACCGGCTTCCGGGTGTTCATCGACTTCGACAACACGATCTCCGTCGGCGACGTGCTCGACGGCGTGATCGAGCAATTCGCCACCGACGGGAGCTGGCGCACACTCGAGGCGGCGTGGGAGGCGGGCAGCATCGGTGCCCGCGAGTGCCTCGATGGCCAGATGCGCGGCCTGCGTGCCACCTGGCCGGATCTGACGCGGCACCTCGACCAAGTGGCGCTGGATCCCGGTTTCGCCGCCCTGCGCGAGGTGCTGCGCCGCGAGCAGATCGAGCTCACGGTGGTCAGCGACAATTTCGACCTCTTGATCGAGCACGTGCTGCGACGGCACGGCCTGACCGGCGTGGCATTCCGGGCCAACCACCTTCGCTGTGCCGGCGACCGCCTGATCCCCTCGTTCCCTTTCGGCAACCCGGACTGCAAGGATTGCGCCCACTGCAAGCGGATCCATTTCCTCCCGCCCAATGACGACGGGCGCAGCGTGATCTACATTGGCGACGGGCGCTCCGACCTCTGTCCGGCCCGCCACGCGGACATCGTCTTCGCCAAGGACAGCCTCCTGGCCGGCCTGCGGCGCGAGGGCATCGCCTGCATCGAGTTCACCGGCCTGGCCGACGTGGCCCGGGCCCTGCCGCTGTTTATCCATGAAAACTGAAACGGATTCCGCGCTGACGCCGCGCACGCTGGACGATGACGCCCTGCTGGAACTGGAGGGCCGCTACTGCTCGTGGGGCGACACGGTGCACTACGCCAAGGAGCTGAAGTTCTTCGCCGAGGCCCGGGGAAGTTTTCTCTATGACCGCGAAGGCACGGAATACCTGGACCTGCAGATGTGGTACTCGGCGGCGAACTTCGGCTACCGCAACGAACGGTTGAACACGGCGCTGAAGCGGCAGATCGACGTTCTGCCGCAACTGGCCTGCCAGTACCTGCATGAGGAGCGCGTCCTCCTGGCCGCCAAGCTGGCGCAGCGGATCGAGCGGACATTCGGCGTGAAGGGCCGCGTGCACTTCAATGTCGGCGGCGCCTCGGCGATCGAGGACGCCATGAAGATCGTGCGCAACCACACGGGGCGGAACCACACCTTTGCCTTCATGGGCGGCTACCATGGCCGCACGCTCGGGGCCACGGCGATCACCTCCAGCTACCGCTACCGCGAGCGGTTCGGCCATTTCGGCGATCGCGCCAATTTCATCCCGTTCCCCTATTGCTTTCGCTGCCACCTGGACAAGCACCCCGACACGTGCGGCCTCGCCTGCCTGCGCCAGTTCGAGAAGATGTTCGAGTCGGAATACTACTCCGTGGTCAATCCCAAGACCGCCCACAGCGAATACGGCGCCTTCTTCATCGAGCCGGTCCAGGCCACCGGCGGCTATATCATCCCGCCGCGGGGCTACTTCCGGGAACTCAAGCAGACCCTCAACCGCTACGGCATCCTGCTCGTGGCCGACGAAATCCAGATGGGCTTCTTCCGCACCGGGAAGTTCATGGCGATCGAGCACTTCGATGTGGTTCCGGATGTCATCGTGTTCGGCAAGGCGATGACGAACGGACTCAATCCGATCTCCGGCCTCTGGGCGCGGGAGGATCTCATCTCACCCCAGGTCTTCCCCCCGGGCTCGACGCACTCGACCTTCTCCGCCAACCCGCTCGGCACGGCGGCGGGCCTGGCGGTGATGGACCTGATTGAGAGCGAGGACTTCGCCACGACCGTGCCCCAAAAAGGGGCCTACTTCCTGGAACGGCTCCGGGCCTTGCAGCGCAAATACCCGTACATCGGCGAAGTCGAAGGCCTGGGCCTTGCGCTCCGGATCGAGATCTGCCGCGACGACGGCCGCACGCCCAACCGCGAGCTGACGGACGCCATCATGAACCTCGGGCTCGGCGGCGCCCTCACCGCCGGCGGAAAGCGGCGGGGCCTCATCCTCGACGTCGGCGGCTATTACAAGAACGTCTTCACCCTGGCCCCGTCGCTCTACATCACCGAGGAGGAGATCGATCTGGGCGTGGCCCTGTTCGAGGAGGCCCTGCAACAGGCGCTCGCGGGTCGAAGCTGACGGTTGGTCGGTCGTTCTGGAGTCATGACGCGAGGACCGACGAAGCTTCCCGGTGCGGTCATCGTCGGCCTCGTGCTGGCCATCGTTCTCGATACCTTCATCCAGATCACCTGGAAGCTGTCCGTGTCGGACCTGGCGCCCGGCACCTCCCTGGCGGATTCGGCGGGCCACGTGCTGGCGAGCCCCTATTTCTATGCCGCCATGGCCGGATTCGGAGCCCAGCTCTACAATTGGATCCGCGTGCTGGCGCGCGCCGACCTCAGCTTTGCCCAGCCGTTCACCGCCCTGAGCTATATCACGGTGCTGGCGATCTCCGCCGGCGAACTGAATGAACACTTGTCGGCCACGAGGATTTTCGGGGTGGGATTGATCCTGATCGGGGTGGTCTTCATCAGCCGGACGCCGCATCGGACTCCGCCGGCCGACGACCACCTGCCGCGCGTCCTTGGCCCCACCTGCCCATGATGCATGAACTGACCGGCGTTGCCGTCATGCTGGCGGCGGTAAGCGTCGAGAGCTTTGCCCAGCTCTTCCTCAAGCTGGGCGCGGCCGGTGCCCACGGGATGCCGTCGCCAGGGCCCGGGGAAGGTGCTTTCCGCTCGCTGCCATCGTTGCCCGCCCGCGTCTGGCTGGCACTCGGCATCCTCGCGTATGGCCTGGAAATTCTCCTCTATACCGCGGCCCTGTATTTCCTGGACGTCAGCGTCGCCTTTCCGCTCGGCAGCCTGTGCTTCGTCGGCGTCGCCCTGCTGTCGCGCGTGTTCCTGAAGGAGGCGGTCGGCCCGGTCCGCTGGCTGGGCGTCGCCTGCATCCTGGCCGGCGCCGTCTTCGTCGCGCTCTAGCCATGCCGGCCGACGGACACGCCGTGCACATCGAGTTTGTGCCGCGGGCGACCGATGTCGCGGCCACGGTGTGGGCGGAGTGCTTCCCCGCCCCGTTGGAGGGGCTCTTCTGGTATCAGACGCTGGAGGCGGCCGGTCTCGAGGACCAGTTCCGCTTCGAATACGCGGTGATCAGATCGGGCGATCGCGCCGTGGGCATCGCCCCTTGTTTCCTCCACGACGTGCCCCTGGCCCTGGTCGCGCCGGCCCCGGTCGCGTGGGTCTTGCGCCAACTGGCCCGGATCTTCCCGCGCGTTGGTTACCAGCGGACTCTCTTTGTCGGCTCGCCATGCGCGGATCAGGGGACGATCGGACTCGCCGGGGGCCTCGCCCTGCGTGACGTCGCCGGCCCGTTGTGGACCGCCGTCCGGGCCCGGGCGCGGATCCACCGGGCCCCCATGGTGGTCTTCAAGGATTTCATCGCTTCGGACCTTTCCGCCCTCACGGAGGCCGGGCGCCCCGGCGAATACGTCCCGACCGTCAGCTATCCCGGCACCGTCGCTGCGCTGCCTCCTCCCGGCAAGGACGCCTACCTCCGGGCTCGCACCCACAATCAGCGGCACAATCTGCTCAAGAAGCTGCGGCGCTCGCGCGAGGTGCTGAACCTCGACACCCGCATCGTTACCCGCCCCTCGGACGACGAACTGGCCGAGATCCACGGCCTGTTCCAGCAGACCTACGAACGCGGCAAGACGAAGTTCGAGCGGCTGGGGATCCGGTTCTTCGAGCGCATCCGCGAACACGAGCCGGCCCGGTTCATCGTGCAACGCGATCCGGCAGACGGCGCGATGGTGGCCTTCATGTTGGTCTTCTGCCTCGGCGATCGCGTGATCAACAAATTCATCGGACTCGACTACCGCCGCGAAGGGCGGGCGTTTCTCTATTTCCGGCTCTTCGACGCCGCGCTGGATTTCGCCTATGCCCGGGAGGCGGCGGAGCTGCAGAGCGGGCAGACCGGTTATCGGGCCAAACTCGACCTCGGCCACCGGCTGGTTCCGCTCCACAACGTCTTTCACCACGCC
The DNA here is from genome assembly GCA_046704465.1 of Opitutaceae bacterium. Classification (GTDB taxonomy): domain Bacteria; phylum Verrucomicrobiota; class Verrucomicrobiia; order Opitutales; family Opitutaceae; genus Fen-1467. The sequence goes on from JBJKRV010000428.1 coordinate 8,782, forward strand.
AACCCGCTCCTTCATGCCCTGTTTCGGGCGGTTGGCCGGCGCATCACCTGGCGCGCATTGGACCACGATCTCGACCAATACCTGCGCGCCCACCCGGAACAGGGGATCTGATCCCTGGCTGCACCTGACCGCCCAAGGCGGAAACACCGCCGGGGCCGTTTGACTGGATCCGGGGTCCGATCATCTTGCTACGACGGTGGGGTTCGAAACTCCGGCGGCCGCCACCTGAACCGTACCCCGGGAGCGTCCGCATGAACGAATTCCATCCCGTCCTGGACCGTCGTACTTTTCTCCGGGTCACGAGTCTGGCCGGAGGCGGCCTGTTGCTCGGCTTCTTCGCCGGCACTGACATCCGGGTGCGGGCCGACCCGGCACCGATGGCGGCGAAGGGCGAGTGGCGGCCGTCGCAGTTGATCGAGTCGGGGCTGCGGCATGCGGACATCGCGCTGATGCCGGAAGGCACTCCGAAGGATTTTTCGCTATTTGCCCCATTGCGGCCGACCGTCGTCGCCTGGGGCGAGGACGGGCTGTCGGCCCTCGATGGCGGCGAAGAAGCCCGGGCTCGGCTCGCGCAGGCTGACGCGGCCTACCGGAAACTCGGCGTGCGGTTGCTGGCCGCAAACGTGTGGATGCTCACGGCGACCGCACCGTATCTGTATGCCCATCCGGTGCTGCTCGACGCGACGTGTGTCGATCTCTGGGGCGACAGGATCCTGCCGCCGTGGCTTGCGGATGAGGAATACAAGGGCGTGAAGCCGTGGTGGGGCTGCACGAACCACCCGGAGTTCCAGAAGCAGCTCCTGGCCAGGATGCGCGCGGGGCTGACGGCGGGCGCGACGATGATTCACCTCGACGATCATGCCGGCACCTACGCGTGCGCGAGCGACGCGGGCGGCTGTTTCTGCGCCTACTGCCGGCACGGATTTCGGATTTGGCTGGAACAGAACGTTCCGGCCCCGGAGCTGGCAGGGGCGGGAATCGCCGATCCGGCGGCGTTCGATTACCGCGGGTTCCTGCTGAAAAGCGGTTCTGCGGACCGGAGGGAATTCGTCGCCGCGGCGGCGCGCGGCGAAGTGCCGCTGTGGGGCCGGTTCCTGGCGTTTCAACGCGATGCCGCGATTGCGTTCATCCGCCGCCTGCAGGCCGAGGCAGCGCGGATCGCGGAACGTCCCGTGCCGTTCGGCGTCAACGCCTACAACCTGCTGCCCGCGCAGTTGTTCGATGCCCACGTCATCGACTACTTCGCCAACGAGGTGGAGCAATTCGACCACGAGGACCTGGTGCCTCCGGTGGTGTACCGGCTGGGCGAGGCGCTGGGACGGCCGACATTTTCGACGGGCACGGGCTCGGACTGGATCCACTACCGGCAGTCGCGGGCGACGACGCGCGTGCGCGGCTGGATCGCGGAAGCCTATGCGTTCGGACAATATTTCATGTACGCGTGGAAGAAATGGGGGTTCTCCGAGAAGACCGGCACGCTTTGGACGGAGGTCGATCCGGCAGTGTTTCGGCCGATGGACGAATTCGTGGACAGAAATCCCGGGTTGTTCGACGGATTCGAAAACGCAGCGAAGGTCGGGCTGCTTTACGACGACGCCACCACCGCGAGGAATCACTGGGGCGTGCGCGAGGCCTCGAAGGCGCTGCTGGATGCAGGCGTGCCGTACCGGCTGGCCGTGTCGGGTGACCAACTGCTCCGCAAAGCACTCGCGCGTGTTGAACTGGATCGTTATCCGGCCCTGGTCGTGCCCAACGATGTCATTCCTTCCGGGAAAGCAGGGCGCTTGATCGCCGCATGGGAGCAATCGGGCGGCACGTTGGTCTCATGGCCCGGGAAGCCAAGGGATCTCAGGGGACTTCCGGGACGCATCGAAGTGCAGGGTCCGGGACGGGTGTGGGCGCTTCCGCGCATGCGCCAGGACGCCGCAACGATGGTGGTTCACTTCCTCAATCGCGATTATGACGCGACAACGGACGCCATGAGCGCCAAGACCGGGATCGCCGTGGCATTGCAGCCGTCGGTCCTCGGCGGACCGGCGACGGTGAGAAGCGTCCGCTATCACGAACCGGGCAAACCTCCCCGCGACTTGGGATTCCGGTCCGAGGCGACCGGCATGCTGCGATTCGAGGTTCCATCACTCGATATCTGGGGAATCGCCGCGATTGCCTGAGTGAAAATCGGGCGGGGCCGGCAACCAGGCTTTTCCGGGACAGTCCAGAGGAACGCGCCCTCTGCTTCGTTTGGGTTGCCTGACTGAATACCGCCGACGATCGCGAAAATCCGGGCTGCTCCAGGGCACGCTCGACCTGCTCATCCTCAACGCGCTCCAGCGCGAGCCCATGCACAGGTTCGGCCTCTCCCTGCGCCTGCGCGAGATGTCGCGCGACGTCTGTCGCCCAAAGCATGAGCACCACGCGGGCCCGGCCGCGGCGGCGTTGGGCAGCGGGCCAACCCACCAGCTGTCGGCGCCCGCGGGGGCAACCTTGCAGAAAACGCCCGGGTTTCGCGGGTTGGCGGGCAGAATATC
>JBJKRV010000429.1:0-9676 GCA_046704465.1 Opitutaceae bacterium
GCCGCCTTGTCGCCGCGGCGGATGCGCCGCGCCAGCGTCACCTCCTCGGCGACGCTCAACAGCGGAGTTTTTGCGATTTCCTGCAGGTAGAGCTGCAGGCCGCTGCGTTCCAGCGGATCGGGCTCCACTGGAGCCGGATCCGGTTTGTCCAGAAACGACGGGGGAGCGTCAGGGGCGGGAGGCGGAAGCAACGTCTCGATATGAGTTCCGGCCGGAGTACTTGAATTGGGGGCAGCCGGCGTGCGATAGATCCTGCGATGCGGTGCCATGACAACAGATATGTTTTGCAGTTAAGGGACCAAGAAACAAGCAGATGGGTTCATCTCGATCGAAAGTATGTCGCACCCTAATTGTGCGCTTCTTTTCCATCGGGCGGCTTAATGGACATTTTTTCCGAATCGACCGCGGCTTTGTCGGATGCGATCCGGAAGTGTTTTCCGGAAAGGGAATTGTGATCCCCGGTTCCCCGGGATCCCCGATGAGTGGACGCCGCGGCAATCCGCCGTCAGTTTCGGCCGGATTAGAGAATGCAAAAATCGTGCGGGGAACCCCATGAGGGTCGCTTATCCGCAACCGCCGCCGGGAGCCGCGCGGCCGACGCTTTTCCGGGCGACACCGGACTTCGCTCAGAGCGCCCGGGCGATTGCGACCGCCTTGAAGAGGGCCGACGCCTTGTTGATGCTCTCCTGATATTCCATGGCCGGCACCGAGTCGGCCACGATGCCGCCGCCCGCCTGGATGTAGACGCGGCCGTCCTTGAGCAACGCCGTCCGGAGCGTGATGCAGGAGTCGAGGTTGCCGTCGTAACTGAAATAGCCGAGCGCCCCGGCGTAGAAGCCCCGCTGCAGTTTTTCCTGCTCGGCAATGATCTGCATCGCGCGGATCTTGGGCGCGCCGCTCACGGTTCCCGCGGGAAACGTGGCGCGCATCAGGTCAAAGGCGGTCCGGCCGGGCGCCAGGCGGCCCTCGACCTGCGAGACGATGTGCATGACGTGGGAATAGCGTTCGATGGTCATGTACTCCGGCACGGTGACGCTCCCGTAGTCACACACCCGGCCGATGTCGTTGCGCGCCAGGTCGACCAACATGAGGTGCTCGGCCCGTTCCTTTTCGTCGGCCAGCAGCTCGCGCTCCAGCGCGGCGTCCTCGGCGGCGGTGGCGCCGCGCCACCGGGTCCCGGCGATGGGGCGGATCTCGACTCGGCCGTCGGACACCCGCACGTGCACCTCGGGCGAGGCGCCGACGAGGGCGAAGTCGCCCGTGTCGAGCAGGAACATGTAGGGGGACGGATTGACGGTGCGCAGGGCCCGGTAGAGATCGAGCGGCGTGCGCTCGAACGGGCTGGAGAGGCGCTGGGCCAGCACGACCTGGATGATGTCGCCGGCGCGGATGTACTCCTTGGAGTCGTCGACCATGCGCTCGAAGGCCTCCTTCGTGTAGTTCGACGGCGGCACTGCAAGCCGGCCGGGATCGATCAACGGCGACGAGGCCAGCTCCCGCGGTTGCTTGAGCAGGTCGTACAGGCTGTGAAGCTCCGCCACGGCGGCATCGTAGGTGGCATCGACGTCGCCGCGTACCAGTGCATTGACGCAGAGCCGCAGCGTCTGCTTGGCGCGGTCGAACATCAGGAGCGTGTCCGAGAGCATGAAATAGACGATGGGCAGACCGAGTTCGTCGCGCTCCGCCACCGGCACCGTGGGCTCGACGCGGTGAATGTATTCGTAACCCACGTAGCCCACCGCGCCGCCCATGAAGCGGGGCATGCCGGGCACCGCCACGGGGCGATGGTCGGCGATATCGGCCTCGATCAGGCGCAGCGGATCGTGCGGCGTCGGCACGCGCTGCACCGGGCGGCCGGGCTCGCGGATCTCCGTGATCTGGTCGTAGCACGCGAAGACCTTGCGCGGGCGCACCCCGATGAAGCTGTACCGGGAAACCGTCTCGCCGCCTTCGATCGATTCGAGCAGGTAGGCGGGGCCGGCGGCCTTCAGCTTGGCGTAGGCGGAAACCGGCGTTTCGAAATCCGCCATGAGATCGGCGTAGACGGGCACCACGTTGCCGTCGGCGCACTGCCGGCGAAAAGTCTCCCTGGTCGGTTGGATGTTCATCCGGTGGGCAAGGGTTATGGGCGGGCCGGCCGAGCCGGCAAGGCGGAATGACGCGCCGGCCACCCGGGGAGCCGGCGGCGGTTCGTTCTTTCCATTGCGGACCTGCGCCGGGCGGTTGAGAGTCCGCGCCGGGCGACGGCGCCGTGGCCGGTCCGGACTTCCCGAACGGCCCTTGCCAAATTCGCCGCGCCGGGTGGCAATCACGCCGGACCATGAGCATCGAGTTTCGACCGTTCGCCATGAGGGATTACGGGCCGGTGATGGCCCTGTGGAAGCAGTGCGATGGCATTGGCCTCAGCGACGCGGATTCGCGTCCGTGCATCCGAAGCTACCTGCGGCGTAATCGCGGCCTGAGCTACATCGCACGGGCGCAGGGCGAAGTGGTCGGGGCGGTCCTGTGCGGTCACGACGGCCGGCGCGGGTATCTGCATCATCTGGCGGTGCACCCGCGCTGGCGCCGCCGCGCCCTGGGGCGCCGCTTGGTCCGGCGCTGCCTCGAGGCGCTCCGCCGGGCGGGCATCCGCAAATGCCACATTTTTGTTTACCGGCGGAACCGGGAGGGCCTGAGGTTCTGGGAGGCCGAGGCGTGGACGCCGCGTCGCGACTTGATGCTGGTGTCGAAAACTACAGGAGTGCGCAGGTCCGGGCCTCGCCACCGGACCACCCCATGAATCTCCCGCCGCCCAGAGCGAGACTCGCCGGCTGCGTGTGGCTGTCCCGCTTGCTGGCCAAGGCCCGCCTGGCGGCGAGGAACGAGCTGCCTCCCGAGTACGCCGCCCGGTTCTGCCATCCGACCGGCGTTGACGGCGAGTTTCTGGCCTTCTTCGGCCTGACCCGCGGACAAATCGAGACCATGGCGGCGACCGGCGATGACGAGGCGGCACGGGTGTTTCTCGGGCTGCCGTCGGCGGACGAAGTTCACATCGCCGAATGGAACCGCCTGGCGGTGAATTTCGGGCGGCCGGGTTATCCGATGGCCGATCGATTTCCCATCGCGATGGCGACGACCTACCGGCACCTGGCGCACCTGCAGCCGGCCACGGTCTTTGCGGCGCTGGAGGCGGACGAACGGGAGCAATGAATCCGTCGGCGCCACTGATCCGGGAGGCGCGGCCGGAGGACGCGCCGGCCATCGCTCAAATCCACGTGGCGACGTGGCGGGTGGCCTATCGCGGACAATTGCCGGACGCCTACCTTGACAGCCTGGATCCGAAGCAACGGGAGCCGATGTGGCGGCGGACGATCGGGATGCCGGATCATCCGGTGTTTGTCGCCGTGGACGCCGGCCGCATCGTGGGCTTCTGCTCGTTGACGCGTTCCCGCAACCCCGGGGCCGGGGAGGCGGCGGGCGAGATCCCCACCCTCTACGTGGAACCCGGCCGGTGGCGCCGCGGCTGTGGCGCCCGATTGCTTGACGCCGCGCTCCAGCGCGCCGCGGCCATGAACCTCCGCGAGGTGACCCTCTGGGTGCTCGATTCGAACCGTCAGGCCCGGGCGTTCTATGAAAAGCACGGTTTCGTCCGGGACGGTGCGACGAAGGAGGAACAACGCTGGGGAGTCACCGCGCGCGAAGTGCGGTACCGCCGTTCGCTCTCAAGGAACGACGTTTGAGTCCGAACCCGAACAACCGCGGACCGTGGCCGACTGGCGCGACAGCACCGGCTGACGTCCGACAAGGCTTCGTCAATGATCGGGCCCGGCGCTTCGAGCGGTGGGCGTGGCACCGGGGCCGCCGGTGCCGGCGTCCGGTGCCGGCGGAAAATTCAGGAGGTGGGCGAGGAGAAAGCAGGAGACGGATCCTCCGAGGCTGAGGATTCCCACGGTGACGGCCAGCCTGCGCCCGTGCCACAAGCTGGCGAACCACGCACTGAAGTCGGCCGCGACCACGTTGGATTCGCCGCCGATCTGTTTCATCTGGTTCTGGTACTGCTTGTAGTTGCCCGAGGTCATGGTGCCGGAGCTGACAAGATAGTCGGCCCAATCGTCGGAAGCCGGGGCACGGAGGTAAATCGTGACCGCGGCCAGCAACCCTCCCAGGCAGAGCAGCAGACCGGTCTGGCGCAGGCGTCTCTGTCGTCGCCGGTCTCGTGCCGAAATCTCGTAGGTGGGGCCGGAACTCACGGGCATCCTTGGTCGACGACCAACATCCGTCGCCGCCCCGGGCTTCGACCGCAAGACGGAATCGCAGGCCGGTGCGCGGGAATCAAATCCGCCGGCGCGGGTGACTGGCGCAAGATGTGGCCTGGCGGGGAGGGGCATGGCCGGCACGACATCGGGAATCCGCCGGACTGGACCGCCGGGCAGGAGGGGGCGTAAATGCCGCTCGTGCCATCGCCCGGTCTGTCCCGGCGGGGCGTGGCCGGCAAACCTACTCGGCGCGGGCCAGCAGGTTCCGATAGAGAACCGTGGCCGTGATCGCCTTGCTCACCAGTTGCACCTGTTCGAGGATCCGGTCGAGATCCCCGGGTTGCTCTTTCGGCGTTCCGAGGCGGCGATGAACCCTCTGAACTTCCCGGTAGAGCGAGCGTGTACGTTTCGACACTTCGAATGCCTCATCGGTCAGGGTTATCAGGTGGGAACGGTCGGTCATTTCTTTTGGAAGTGGTTGCAACTGGGATAGTTTTGTGCTCGCTGCTTTCGTCACGGACACAATCTAACAGAAAGTTTCCTATTGGGCTATGCAAGTTTGGCTAATGGCTGCGCATATTTTGCGGTCGGTGCGAATGCAAATCCCGGGCATCCCCAATGTCCGAAGTTGCTTCAGGGGGGACGTGGGCATGAGATGGGGGCCCTTGGCCGCCCGGTGAAGCGATGACGTGAGTGTCTGGGCCCGCGTCATCGGAATCCGCCGTCGGCGGGATTGCCGATTGTCCGGCTCCAAACGCTAAAGACCGCCAACCATATGCAAAATCAAAAGCGCCGCCCACGGAAATCGGATGCCATCCGGAGTTCGACGGTGCACGAAGATCGGGACGCGTTTCGCCGGGCCATGCGAGCGCTGCGAGTGACGAAGACCTGCAACCAGATCCTGGTGCACGCCGAGAATGAATCCGACCTGCTTCGCGATATTTGTGGCGTCCTCGTCGGTGAGGGCGGGTATCAACTCGCCTGGGTCGGCATGGCGGAGTCCGACGCCGCAAGATCGGTCCGGCCGGTGGCCTACAGCGGTTTCGAGGACGGTTATCTGCAAAACGCCGGGATCACCTGGGCCGACACGGAGCGGGGACGCGGACCGGTCGGCACGGCCATCCGCTCGGGGCGGACGACGGTGTGCCGGCATGTGATCACCGACCCCAACTTTTCGCCCTGGCGCGAGGAGGCGGTGAAACGGGGGTACGGGTCGGCGATCTCCCTGCCGCTCCGGTCCAAGGGCGCGGTTTTCGGCGCCCTGAACGTCTACGCAGCAGAGGACGATGCCTTTGACGCGGAGGAGGAGGGTCTCCTTTCGGAGATGGCAGACGACCTGGCCTTCGGCATCACGACCATTCGGGCCCGGATTGAGGCAAGGGGAATGGCGGAGGCGCTTCGCCAGGAGCAGCAGGTCCTCAGCAGCGTGCTCGATGCGATGCCGGATCACATCTACTTCAAGGACCGGGAGAGCCGGTTTCTCCGCGTCAACCCGGCAATGGCATTTCGCCACGGGCGCACGGATCCGAAGGAGATGGTGGGGCTGACGGATTTCGATCTCTTCGGCGGGGAACACGCGCAGCAGGCCTTCGCCGAAGAACGGCGAATCATCCTGACCGGCGAGCCCATGATCGGCGTGGAGGAGAAGGAAACCTGGCCTGACGGACGGGTCACCTACGTCTCGACCACCAAGGTTCCGCTGCGGGACCGCGACGGCAGGATCACCGGGATCGTGGGGATCTCGCGCGAAATCACGGCCCGCAAGCAATCCGAGGTCAGCCTGCGCCTGTTTCGGACGCTGATCGAGCGGTCCAATGACGCCATCGAGGTCGTGGATCCGGAGACGGGACGGTATATCGATGTCAACGAGAGCGCGTATCGGGACCTGGGCTACTCACGGAGTGAGATGCTGGGCCTGACCGTGTACGACGTGGAGCGGAGCCTGGATCGCAGATCGATCGGGCAGGTCATGACGGATCTGAGGAACTCCGGATCGCGGACGCTCGAAGGGCTGCATCGCCGGAAGGACGGCTCGGTCTATCCGGTCGAGGTCAGCGTGTCCCTCGTGACGCTGGATCGGAGCTACATCGTCGCAGTGGTTCGCAATATCGCCGAGCGCAAGCGCACCGATGAGGTCCTGCGCCTGCAAAGCGCCGCGGTCAACGCGGCGGCGAACGCCATCATCATCACCGATCGTGCCGGCGTCATCCAATCGGCCAACCAGGCGTTTGCCGACATGACCGGCTACACCCTGGCCGAGACGATCGGCAGGAATCCGCGGGACCTGATCAAGTCGGAACACCACGACCAGGCGTTTTACCGCCGGCTCTGGGAGACCGTGCTCGCCGGAAACATCTGGGACGGTGAAATCGTCAATCGACGCAAGGACGGCAGCACGTTCACCGAGGCGATGACGATCACCCCGGTGCGGAACGCGCGGGGGGAGGTCGCGCATTTCATCGCGATCAAGCAGGATATTACCGAACGGAAGGCGGCGCTCGAACGCATGCGGCACCAGGCGGCGCTGCTCGACGTGGCGACTGACGCCATTCTGGTCCACGACCTGAGCGGCCGGGTCCGGTACTGGAACCGGGCGGCTGGCGCGCTTTACGGCTGGACCGAGGGCGAGGCCATGGGACGGCAGTTGTCCGAGCTCGGCCTGCTGGACGCCGCCATGCTCCGGACGGCGCTGGACACGGCAATGAGCCAGGGGGCCTGGAGCGGGGAAATGAGGCACCACACCAAGGACCGCCGGGAAATCACGGTGCTGAGCCGCTGGGTCCTGGTCCGCGACGAGAAGGACCAGCCCGACGCCGTCTTTGTCATCGGCACGGACATCACCGACCGCAAGGAACTGGAGGCACAGTTCCTGCGCGCCCAGCGCCTGGAAAGCGTGGGCCAGCTCGCCGGCGGCATCGCGCACGACCTGAACAACATCCTGTCGCCGATCGTCATGGCGGCGCCGCTCATTCGCATGGAGGTGAAGAATCCCGACGTGGTGCGGCTGATCGACATCATGGAAGGCAATGCCCGGCGCGGAGCCGAGGTGGTGAAGCAAATCCTGACGTTCGCGCGCGGCCAGCAGGGCGGGCGCGCCCCGGTGCCGACGCGCCCGGTCATGAAGGAGATCGTGCATATCATCGACGAGACCTTCCCCAAGTCGATCGTGCTCAAGACGGCGATCCCCGAGGATCTCTGGATGGTGGAGGGCGACGCCACGCAGCTGCACCAGGTGCTGATGAATCTGTGCGTCAATGCGCGCGATGCGATGTCTGGCGGGGGCACGCTGCTGCTGGCCGGTGAGAACGTGACGGTCGAGCCGACGTTTGCCGCAAAATTTCCCGGCGCCAAGCCCGGGCCCCACATCGTCTGGCTCGTGGCCGACACCGGCGTCGGGATCAGCCAGGAGAACCTGAGCCGGATCTTCGAGCCGTTCTTCACCACCAAGGGCTCCGGCAAGGGCACGGGGTTGGGCTTGTCCACGGTCCACGCGCTCACGCGCCAGCACGGCGGATTTGTCCGGGTCGAGAGCCAGCTGGGCGAGGGCACGCAGTTCCGGGTCTACCTGCCGGCCGTGCCGGCCTTGACCGCGATTCCGGAGGAGCCCGCGGTGGAGGAGGCGCCGCGCGGGCGGGGCGAGACCATCCTGGTGGTGGACGACGAGGAGAGTGTGCGGGTGATGACCCGCCATGTCTTGGAGCAGCACGGATACGGCGTGCTGCTGGCCGGCGAAGGCAGCGAGGCGGTGATCACCTTTGCCCAGCACGCGGGCGAGATCGGGGCGGTCCTGACGGACCTGATGATGCCGCTGATGGACGGCGCCGCCCTGATCGCCGCCCTGGACCGGATGTCGCCGGGGGTCAAAATCCTGGCGACCACGGGAGTGACCGACACCACCCAGGCCGCCGCGGCCGTGCAGTTGGGAGCCCGCGAGGTCTTGCGCAAGCCGTTTCCTCCCGCGGTGCTGCTGCGCAAGATTCGGGAGCTCCTGGACGAGCCGGCGGTCGGCGATCCCGGGTGACTCCGGCCCGGTCCGCCCCGCCGTCGTCAATGTGACGCCGGCACGTTGTTCTGCAGCCGGATAAGCGCCTGGCGCAGGTTGGTCCGGGCCGCCTCGAAATTCGGGTTGAGGCGCAGGGCCGTCTCGAACTCCGCGGCCGCCTCCGCGTAGCGCCCCGCCTGAATGAGGGCGGCGCCAAGGGTGTTGTGGCCGTCGGCATAGCCGGGTTCGAGACGCACGACGATCTCGAGCTGCCGGATCGCGTCCGGCAACCGGCCGACGTCGATCAGGGCGCTGCCGAGGTTGTTGCGCGCGGCCACGAAGTCCGGCTTGCTCTGCAGCGCGGCTTCGTACTGGCGGATCGCCGCCCCGGTCTTGCCGGCGTTCATCAGGATGTTGGCCAGGTTGTAGTGGGCCTTCGCGTAACCCGGCGAGAGCTGCAGCGCCTGCTCATACTGCGCGACCGCCTCGGGGATCCGCCCGGCCTGTTGCAGGACGAGTCCGTAGTTGTAATGGGTCTTTCCGTCCTTCGGATTCAGGCGCAGCGCCGTGCGGTAGGCGGCGGTCGCGTCCGCGCGCTTCCCCTGGGCCAGCAGCGCGTTGCCGAGGTTGTTGTACGCCTTCGCGTAATCGGGTTTCAGGCTCAGCGCGCGCCGGTCCTCCGCGATCGCCTCGGAGATCCGGCCCATCTTTTCCAGGGCGTTGCCGAGATTGCTGTGCGCCTCGGCGAAGTTGGGATTGAGCCGCAGGGCCAGGCGGTACTGGGCGGCGGCCGCCGGGTAGTTCTCCGCTTCCACGTAATCGTCGCCGACGTTGTCGCGCTGGACCGAGAATCGTTGCAGCGCCCCGAGGGCGTTGAACGCGAGCGAAAAGAACAGGAGGAATCCCCAGACGATCCGGACGGCGGCGCGCCGGCCGCGCCGGCCGGCCAGGGCCTGTTCCAGGCCGAGGACGCCGAGGGTCGCCAGCAGGATCACCTCGGGCAGGAACTCCAGTTCATACCGGCTGCAGTTCCCGTAGAACAGGATCAGAACCCCGGCTCCGACCGCAAAGACGATGGCGATGGCGGTCACCACTTCGCGCAACCGTCGCGCGGCGTCGTCCGTCCGCCGGCGCCAGACCAGCGGGACGGCCAGCGCCAGCCAGGTGAACGGGATGTTGGTCAGGATGCCGAAAGGATCCTCGATCTGGGCGTGGCCGTGGGGCACCGCCGGCGTGGCGATCGTGCCCGCAAACGGCGGCGTCAGGCTCCAGCGCACGGGCTCGAGATAATAGGCGCAGAAATTGAACCAGACGTAGCGGAGGCTGAAATGCCCGCTCACGTCCTGCCGGTCGCCCGCCAGCTGATAGCGCTCGCCGAACTGGAACGGACTGCCGAAGCGGAGGTGGTTGTAGAACATGATTCCGGCCACACACGCGCCAAAGGGCAGGGCCGCGGCGG
>JBJKRV010000430.1:0-9287 GCA_046704465.1 Opitutaceae bacterium
GGCGGTGAGGATGAGCAGGCGGGCCATCAGGAGAAGGCGGCCTCCGGGGGCGCGCCGCGGAGGGCCGTCGGGCCGTTCGGCGCGATCAGCGCGCGGCGAATCGAATCCCCGGAGTTCACGTGCACCAAGATATCCCGGATCGCACCCGATGCACGATTTCCCGATCCGTGATGCCGAAGGTCACCGTCGCGGCCGCACTGGGCCGGCGGGAGGGCTGCGACGACGGTGGCGTGCTTTTGGTGCAGGGTGATGGTGGTTTCCTTTCGGCCTCATGATGCCGGCGGCAGGTTACGAACGGGTGTCGGAGGGGTAACAAGAGTGACAAATCAATGACGGCGAGCGGTCTCCAAAAGTCGGAATTCGGAGTTGCGCTGCCAGAGACGGAACCTACGCTGAACCTCTTTTACCCGATGCAGCGGCACGGCCCCAAACGCATCTACACTCCACAATCCCTTGAGTTCTGGTTCGGTAAGCTGGAGCGGGAGTGGACCGGGTTTTTCAGCGCGCGGCAGCTCGAAGAGGGCCGACGGATGTACCGCGACAGCGAGATCCGGGAGATCGAGCTCACGGCGGCGGATGCGATCATCCACCGCAAGGTCGAGAAGAAGGAGGAGTACGCGGTCATCGAATGGGCGGCCGACGGTTTTTCGGTGCGGTCGTCGTCGACGGACCATGAACTGGCCCGGGCGATCGCGGTGGCGGGTTTGCACGAAATCGAGGAACTGGTGGCGGACGAGATCTCGCCGCTGCCGGACGACCTGCCGCCGGCACCGCCCGCTGCCGGCGTCTCGACCGCCGGCGATTCCGGCGCCGGGAGCCGGACCAACGGCTCGTCGCGCCCCCTCGTCGTGGCGTTCGAGACCCGAGTCGAGGGGCTGACATTTCAGGCGTTTTGGGCCGGACCGGGCCGCTCCCGCGTGTCGGCCCTCGGATCGGGCAATGGTCACGGTCCGGGCAATGGGAATGGAAACGGCAGCGGGAATGGCAATGGCAACGGGCACGACGCGGCGGGGGCGCACGTCAGCTCCACCGAGCGGGGCAAGCTGATCTGCCTGACGGCCTGCGCCCGCAAGGCGCACTTTCATTTCAAGCAGGACACGCACACCTACGTGCTGGACCTGCTGAAGGAGATCCCGGAATTCCTGCGCACGGCGCTGCCGGTGTGGCGGCGCTATTTCACCGTCGAGCTCGACGCCAACGCGGAGTCGCTGCTCAAGGGCGAGCGGGCGGTCGAGATCGAGGCGCGCGCCGACGAGGGCGGCGCGGCGGGCATGAAGCTGCGCTGGCTGTTCCGGGCGGGCGAGCGCCTGCTGTCGGAGAAGGAGGTCGAGGTGCTGAGCGGCCGCGGCGGCGCGCCGGTCATCCTGCCCGGCATCGGCATCGTCTCCGTCGCGCCCGAGAAATGGGAATCCCTCCAGCAGTGGCAGCGGACGGCGGAGGAGGCCGCGCCGGGCGATGGCCGGCTTCCGCCCTACCTGGTCTTCTCCCTGTTCAACGACGACCGCCTGAAGGTGACGCTTTCGCCGGAGATGGAGGCGTGGCGGCGGCGCGTGCTGAACGCACCCGACGCGCCCCCGGCGCTGCCGGACTTCCTGCGCCCCTACCAGCGGCGCGGCGTGGAGTGGCTGCACCACCTCTGCGAGGTCGGCTGCCACGGCCTCCTGGCCGATGAGATGGGGCTGGGCAAGACGCTGCAGGTGTTGACGCTCCTGGCGACGCGGCCCGTCAAGGACCGGCCGAATCTGGTGGTCTGTCCCGCGAGCGTCGTGCCGGTCTGGCGGGAGGAGATGGCCCGGTTCTTCCCCGGGATGGAGTGCGATGTGCTGAAGACCGGGCATGATTTCACGACCCGGCGGGATCCGGTGGTGTGGCTGGCCAGCTACACGCAGTTGCGGAAACACCGCCCGCTGCTCGACAAGGTCGAGTTCGGCTACGCGGTGCTCGACGAGGGACAGTTCATCAAGAATCCCGACGCGAAGGTCACCCATGCCTCGTTCTCGGTGCGGGCCCATCACCGGCTGGTGCTGACGGGCACGCCGCTCGAGAACCGGCAGCTCGACCTGTGGTCCATCTTCCGCTACCTGCTGCCCGGGCTCCTCGGGACGCGCCAGGGTTTCGAGACGCTGCTCGGGACCGACCGGAGCGGGACGCTGACCCGCCTGCGCCAGCAACTGGCGCCGTTCATCCTCCGCCGCACGAAGGACGAGGTGGCCCAGGAGCTGCCGCCCAAGGTGGAGATGGACCTGCTCTGCCCGCTCACCGACCTGCAGCGGACCGAATACGCGCGGATCTGCAGCGAGGGTCTGGTGCGGCTGGGCGACGACATCGGCACGGCCCTGCGGGAGCGCTCGTTCGGATTTCTGGCGCTGCTCACCCGCCTGCGCCAGGCGTGCTGCGACCCGGACCTGCTGCCGTGGCTGAAGGCGCCGGTGACGGAGAGCGGCAAGCTCAACCTGCTCGTCGACAAGCTCGCCGAGGTGGTGGGCAGCGGCCACAAGGTGGTGGTCTTCTCGCAGTTCGTGATGTTCCTGAACCGGGTGCGCGAGGCGCTGGCGGCCAGCTTTCCCGATCTTCCGCGCTTCGAGCTGACCGGCATGACCCTCGACCGACAGAAGCCGGTGCAGGCGTTCCAGAGCACCGCGGGGCCGGCGGTCATGCTCGTGAGCCTCAAGGCGGCAGGCACCGGGATCACGCTGCACGCGGCGGATTACGTCTTCCTGCTCGACCCCTGGTGGAATCCGGCGGTCGAGGCGCAGGCCGTCGACCGGGTGCACCGGCTCGGCCAGACGAACACGGTGTTCGTCTACCGCATGGTCACGGCCGGCACGGTGGAGGAGCGCATCGAGGCCCTCAAGGCCGACAAGAAGGTTCTGTTCGACCGGGTCGTGGGCGACATGAGCGGCGACTTCGACCTGAGCCGCCACTTCCAGTCGCTGCACACGCTCATCGAACTGGCCGCGCCCGAGACCGAACTGTGACGGCCGGCGGTCGGCGCCGGACGGCCGGTGTCCTGTCATGAAAACCCCGAGCTGCTTCGTCCTCGTCCTCGGCGGCCTGCTTGCCGTCCCGGCCCTGGCCAACTCCGCCAACATCCCGACGCCGAAGGGCGGGCGGTGGATGCAACGCCACGAGGACTTCGTGGCCGAGGCGCACCGCGGGGGCATTAACGTGCTGTTTCTGGGCGATTCGATCACCGACTTCTGGCGGACGCGCGGCAGGCCGGTCTGGGACCGCGAATTCGCCCCGCTGGGCGCGGCCAACTTCGGCATCAGTGGCGACCGCACCCAGAACGTGCTCTGGCGGCTGGAGCACGGCGAGGCGGACGGCATCCAGCCCAAGGTCGTGGTCCTCCTGATCGGCACCAACAACACCGGGATGGAGCGCGGCAGCGACCGGCCGCGCAACACGACGCCCGAGGTGATCGAGGGCGTGACGGCCGTCGTGCACGAGGTGCGCGCGAAACTTCCGGAGGCGAAGATTCTCTTCCTGGGCATCTTCCCGCGCGGGCCGGCGCATTCGGCGCAGCGCGAGCAGGTCGCCGAAGTCAACCGGGCCCTGGCAAGACTGAACGACGGGCGGCACGTGTTCTTCCTCTATATCGGCCGCCGGTTTCTTGATCCGGACGGCGATGGCGACATCCCGCGGGCCATCATGCCGGACCAACTGCACCCGAGCCTGAAGGGCTACGAGATCTGGGCCGACGCGATCCGGGAGCCGCTGCAGAAGCTGCTGCACTAGGGCCGGGCGGGACGTGCCCGCCGCCGATGTTCGCACAAGCCGGCGCCCGCTGCGGGGTGCCCGACCGCCGCCCTTGGTTGTGAGCCCCTCGCGGTGGAAGACCTCGGGGCTGAGCGCCGGCAGTCTCCCGAAATGCCGGCCGGATCGGTCGCGGCGGCGTTGTTTTTGGGCGGCGGTCAAAAATCGGTTTTAATCACTGCCTCGTCACGGAACCGCCATCTTTTCGTAACAATAGATTGAGACCTTGGGGCCGACAAAACGCCCATGACGCACGTTCAAAAGCTCATGGGCCACGTTGTAAGCACTGAAATCCTAATCCGCCAACCCAAGATCTTATGGCTACGAAACCGATGAAATGGCTGGCCCTGGCCGGCGCGCTTGCGATGGGGGCTTCGTCCCTTTTCGCCCAAGATTCCAAGGCGTTGATCGACGTCTTGATCAAGAAGGGGATTCTCACCCCGGACGAGGCCCAGCAAATCGAGATGGAGGCCAAGAAGGCCGAGTCAACGAGCAAGACGACCGTCGGGGGCAAGCTCTACGTCGATTTCAGCAACATCGATGCCACGACGGCCAGCGGCACCAAGGTTAACCCGAGTGGGTTGGGCTTGGACGTGAAGCGCTTCTATTTCGGCGTCTCCCACCAGTTCGACAATGTCTGGTCCGCCGGCATCAACACGGATTCGTCCTATTCCTCCGGAACCGGGGCGACCAGCGTCTTCATCAAGACCGCCTATATCCAGGCCAAGCTGTCGCCGGAAGCGATCATCCAGGCCGGCTGCGCCAACATGCCGTGGATCCCGTTCGACGAGGACATCTACGGCTTCCGTTACGTGGAGAACACGCTGGTCGACCGCCTGCACTTCGGGAATTCGGCCGACTGGGGTCTCCATTTCCTCGGCAAGAGCGGGATGGTCAGCTACAACCTCGCCCTGGTCAACGGCGGCGGCTATCATAATCCGACCCGGAGCAAGGGCATGGATGTGGCCGGGCGCGTCTCGATCGAGCCCGTGAAAGGGCTGACCTTCGCGGCCGGTGGTTACAACGGCAAGCTGGGCAAGGACAGCTACAGCTCGGCCTCGACGCGCACCGCCTCGCGCTTTGACCTCCTGGCGGCATATAATACTTCCGCGTTCGCCATCGGTGCGGAGTACTTCAAGGAATACGATTGGGGCTACACGGCCAGCCCGATGTCCGACAGCGGCGAAGGCGAGAATGTCTGGGGCTCGGTGGCGCTCGGGAATCCGGCCTACAAGCTGTTCGCGCGCTACGACACCGACAAGCCCAGCCAGAAGCTCCATCCCGACATGAAGGACAACTACTTCAACGTCGGTTTTCAGGTCGCGGTCATGAAGGGCCTCGATATCGCGCTCGTCTACAAGCACGACAAGATCGACAATCCGTCGTCCGCCAGTCAGGTCACGAAATACAACGAAATCGGCGTGTGGGCCCAGGCCGCGTTTTGATTCCGTCGTCCTGAAGTCAGCTTCAGCATGAAGGAGATGCCTGCATCCCTGCCCGCCATCGGCCCGTGGGACGCCTCGGCGCCCCGGGCCCCGGCCGGGTTCGACCGCGGTGCCGGCTTCTCCTTCGATTATCCGGCCATCGGCTGACCCGGGCGGTGCCGTCCGGATTCAGATAATTGACACGAACGATGCGGGGCGGAGTTGCAAACTCGGCCCCGCATCTTCTTGTTGGGGTGTCCCGCCCGCCTTCCGAATGATCATCCTCGCGTATCTTTTGAGCGCCGGCGTTCATTATCTCGCCACGAAGCGCGAGATGTCGGATTCTTGATCCTTCGTTCCATGAGTGCCGAACCGTCAACCCTTTCCGTATCGCCCCCCCTGTCCGTCCCGACGGTCCAGACTGCGCGCGCGTCGGATCATCCGAGCGTCCGCTCGGAGGCGCCGCCCCCTGAGGTCGCCTTTGACATCGAGAAGCTCTGCGTCTTCTACGGTCCAAGTCAGGCCCTGCACGACGTCACCCTGAAGATCAACGCGCAGCAGGTCACCGCGATCATCGGGCCCAGCGGATGCGGCAAGTCCACCTTCATTCGCACCCTCAACCGGATGCATGAGCTGACGCCCAACGCGCGCCATACCGGCAGCATCCGGCTGCGGGGCAAGGATCTCCACGGGCCGGACATCGATCCGATCATCGTGCGCCGCCGGGTGGGGATGGTCTTCCAGAAATCGAATCCGTTTCCCACCATGTCGATTGCGGAAAACGTCCTCGTGGGCCTCCGACTCAACGGCGTGCGGAACAAGACGCTGCTGCGGGAACGGCTGGAGGAGTCCCTGCGGATGGCCGCGCTGTGGGATGAGGTGAAGGACGTGCTCGGCCGGCCGGGCATCGGCCTGTCGGGCGGCCAGCAGCAGCGGCTCTGCATCGCCCGGGCGTTGGCCGTGCGGCCCGTGGTGCTGCTGCTCGACGAGCCCTGCTCGGCGCTCGACCCGCTGGCGACGGCCAAGATCGAGGAACTGATCCACTCCCTGCGCGGCAACTACACGATCGTGATCGTGACGCACAACATGCAGCAGGCCGCCCGGGTGTCGGATCGGACCGCGTTCTTCTACCTCGGCAAGCTCGTCGAATACGACGACACCCGGACCATATTCATGAATCCCTCCAATCCCCAGACGGAGGCGTATGTCTCCGGACGGTTTGGCTGAGCCCCCCGTCGACCCGCGCCATGCAAACGTCTCCCGAACAGTCCCCCGAGTTTCCCGTGATGAAGCGCTTTTTCGACTCCGAGTTGGAGACGCTGCGCTCCCACCTGATTCTGATGGGAGAGACCGCGATCCGGCAGACGCGCGGCGCGATCAAGGCGCTGGTGGATGGCGACGGGGCGCTGGCCCGGCGGGTGATCGAGGCCGACGATGAGCTGGACCAGCTCGAGGTGAAGATCGACGACGAGGGAGTCCGCTTCGTGGGCCTCCGGGCGCCGATGGCCAGCGACCTGCGCCTGGTGATCGTGGGCATGAAGTCGGGCCACGACCTCGAGCGGGTGGGGGACGAGGCCAGCAGCATCGCCAAGCGGGCGATCAAGCTGTCGGCCGAGCCGCCGCTCAAGCCGTACATCGACCTGCCGCGCATGGCGACGATCGCCCTGGAAATGCTGCGGGAGGCGCTGGATTGCCTGCTGCAGGGCGACGAGACGAAGGCGGTGGCGGTGTGCCGGCGCGATGCGGAAGTCGACAACCTCAACCGCCAGCTCTACCGCGAGCTGACCAGCTTCATGGTCGAGAATCCGGCCACCATTTCGCGGGCGATCGAGCTGATGTTCATCTCGAAATCGATCGAGCGGATTGCCGATCACGCCACGAACATCGCCGAGGAGACCATCTATCTGATCAAGGGCAAGGACGTCCGTCACAGCGACGAGGTGAAGAAAACCCCGGCCGTGTCCAACCCGCTGCCTTGAGCGGAACGGCGGGGCCCGGCGCGGCTGGCGGGCCGCGGATTGAGGGGCGGTCGCGGCGGGAACCGGGCCGCCATCCGGGCGATTCGATTGGCTGATCGTGCTTGGGCGCGCGGCGCCTGTGATCGGGCGGCCCGGGCACGTTCCGGCCTCAACGGCGGAGGCCGGATGAAATTGTCACGCGTTCGTTACGCGGGTGCAGCCGAGCCGTAACCCCGACCTGCAAGATTGCTTTTGCGAAGACGTGCGCGGAGCGCGTTCGCATCCATCCAGCAATCTAACATCCCATGACTAAGTCAGTACCGAAATGGCTGACGTTGGTTGGCGTTGCCGCGGTCGGGGCAGGCAGCCTGTTTGCCCAGGACAGCAAGGCGTTGATCGACGTCCTGATCAGGAAGGGGATCCTCACGCCCGAGGAAGCCCGGCAGCTGCAGGCCGAGGCCAAAAGGGCCGAGTCCCCCGTCAAAACCACGGTCTCCGGCAAGCTCTACGTGGACGTGAGCAGCATCGATGCGGAGACCGCGTCCGGCACCAAGGTCAATCCGAGCGGGCTCGGGTTGGACGTGAAACGCTTCTACCTCGATGTGAACCACCAGTTCGACAGTGTCTGGTCGGCCGACATCAAGCTGGATGCCGGCTACTCCAGCTCCACCGGCACGGTGGCGTCGTTCATCAAAACGGCGTTTATCCAGGCGAAGATCTCGCCGGAACTTGCCATCCGGGCCGGCGCATCGGACATGCCGTGGATTCCCTTCGACGAGGGCCTCTACACCTACCGCTACGTGGAGAACACGCTCATCGACCGCCTGCACTTCGGCAATTCGGCGGATTGGGGTCTCCACGTTCTCGGCAAGAACGGCATCGTCAGCTACGCCGCCTCGATCGTGAACGGCGGCGGCTACAAGAACCCGACGCGCAGCAAGGGCATGGATGTGGCCGGGCGGCTCTCGATCGAGCCGGCGAAAGGACTGACCTTCGCGGTCGGCGGCTACAGCGGCAAGCTCGGGAAGGACAGCTACAGCGCGCCCGCCACCCGGACGGCCAGCCGGTACGACCTGCTCGTCAACTATGCGGGCCCGCAGTTCAGCCTCGGTGCGGAGTACTTCAGTGAGAACGACTGGGGCTATACGGCGAGTGCATCCAGCGACAAGGGCGACGGCTACTCCGTGTTTGCGAAGGCGAAGCTGAGCGATCCCTGGTGGGTGTTCGGGCGCTGGGACGACGTCAAGACCAGCAAGACACTGCACCCGGACATGAAGGAGAATTATTTCAACGTGGGGATCGAGTGGGTGGCCATCAAGGGCGTGAACCTCGCCCTGGTCTACAAATACGACCACATCGACAATCCGGCGAGTGCGACCCAGACCGCGAAGTATGACGAGGTCGGTCTCTTCGCCCAGGCCGCCTTTTGAGCGGCCCGTCCGGATCCCGCGTCAGCTCGTTTTCAACCCTTCCCGTTTCCCGCCATGACTAACAAAAAATCACTCCTCCTCGGCCTGTTCAGCCTGTTTTCGGTTTCCGTCGGCTCCGCCCAGATGCTCATCAATGGGGCGGGCGCGACGTTTCCCCAGCCGATCTACACCAAGTGGTTCGACGCCTACGCCAAGGTCGACCCCTCGGTGCGCTTCAACTACCAGGGCATCGGCTCGGGTGGCGGCCAAAAACAGATCCTCGCCCAGACGGTGGACTTCGGCGCCTCCGACGGGCCGATGTCCGACGAAAGCCTGGCCAGGGCCCCCGCGCCCCTCTGGCACATTCCGACCGTGGCCGGCGCGGTCGTCGTCACCTACAACCTGCCGGGCGGCCCCAAGCTGAGGTTGGACGGTGCGACGGTGGCCGATATTTTTCTCGGCCGGATCACCCAGTGGAACGATCCCGCCATCGCCGGGCAGAATCCGGGCGTCAGCCTGCCGGACGAGGACATCCTGGTCGTGCACCGCTCGGACGGTTCCGGCACCACCTACATCTTCACGGACTATCTGAGCTCGGTGAGCGGCGCGTGGAAGGACCAGGTCGGCAAGAACACGTCGGTCAACTGGCCGACGGGCCTCGGCGGCAAGGGCAACCCCGGTGTCGCCGGCCAGGTGAAGCAGTCGCCCGGCGCGATCGGCTACGTCGAGCTGGCCTACGC
>JBJKRV010000431.1:0-7048 GCA_046704465.1 Opitutaceae bacterium
CCCGCGGCCGGGAGCGGCCGGGCCGTCGTTCCCATGCGCCGCTACACCGCAGTCCGCCTCGTGGGCCCGCCGCCGCGGATCGACGGCCGCCTCGACGACCCCTGCTGGCGCCAGGGCCGCTGGACGGGCGGCTACATCCAGCGTGAACCCAACGAGGGCCGGCCCGGATCACAACCAACCGAACTCAAGATCCTCTACGACAACCGCTACCTCTATGTGGCGATCCGGGCCCACGAGTCACAGCTCGCCACGCTCCCGCGGATCCGCGGTGCCCGCGACGAATTCATCGGCGACATCGTGGGCGTAAACTTCGACAGCTATTTCGATCATCGCACCGGCTTCGAATTCGACCTGACCTCGGGCGGCTCCAAGATCGACCTGATCCTCCGCAATGACGGCTGGGATCCGAGCTGGAACGCCGTCTGGGACGGCAAGGTCGGCTTCGAGCCCAACGCCTGGGTCGCAGAGTTCCGCATTCCGTTCAGCCAACTGCGCTACAGCAGTCGCAAGGAACAGGTGTGGGGGCTCCACAGCTGGCGCTGGATCGAGCGGTTTCAGGAGGAGAGCGACTGGCGGCTGATCCCGATGGATACTCCCGGGTTCGTGCTCTCCTTCGGCGAACTGCACGGCCTGCGCGACCTGCCCGCCGCCCGCCATGTCGAGCTGCTGCCCTACGCGCTGGCGCGGGTCGAGACCTCCGCCCGCGAGGCCGGCAATCCCTACCGCACCGGCCGGGACGGCACCGCCGAAGCCGGCCTCGACGCCAAGATCGGACTGACGACCAACTTCACGCTCGACGCCACCGTCAACCCCGATTTCGGCCAGGTGGAGGCCGATCCGTCCGTGATCAACCTCACCACCTACGAAACCTTCTTCGAGGAGAAGCGGCCGTTCTTCCTCGAAGGGAAGAACCTCTTCGAGTTCGGCGTCGACGACGACCGGCTGTTCTACTCCCGCCGCATCGGGCACCGGCCCGCACTCGCCCCGGCCACCACCGGCTACGCCGATCTGCCCGACAGCACGCGCATCCTCGGTGCGGTCAAGGTCACGGGCAAGACCGCCGGCGGATTGTCGGCCGCCCTGCTCTACGGCCTGACCGACTGCGAGCAGGCCCGGATCACCGAAGCCGGCGTGGAGCGGCGTCAGACGGTCGAACCGCTCACCCACTATGCGGTCGCCCGCGTCCAGCAGGACATCAACCGCGGCAACACCGTCGTGGGCGGCATGGCCACCGCAACCGTGCGGGATCTGGACGCCGCAACGCGGGAGGCTCTGCCGGCGCGCGCCTTCACCGGTGGATTCGACCTCGATCACCATTGGAGTGACCGCACGTATTATCTCGTCGCCCGGCTGATCGGCTCGCGCCTCGAAGGCGATCCGGCCTCCATCACCGCGATGATGCAGAATCCGGTGCACAACTATCAGCGGCCCGACGCCGGTTACCTCGCCGTCGATCCCGCGGCCACGCGCCTCTCCGGCACCGGCGGACTCCTCGAGGCCGGCAAGGACAACAACGGCCGCTGGCGCTACCACCTGGCGTTCGACTGGCGCTCACCCGGTCTGGAGCTGAACGATCTGGGATACCTCTATGTCGCCGATCGCGCCGAGGAGCGCTCGCAGCTCCAGTATGTCGTCACCGCGCCCGGCGCGCACGTGCGGCGCTACTCCGTCCAGCTCGACCAGCGCCGCCTCTGCGATTTCCACGGTCACCGCCTGCAGGATATGGTGGGTATCAGCGGCGGGCCCACGTTCAACAACCACTGGTCGGTCTGGGGCCATGCCGGCTATTATTCCGAGCTGCTCGACACCCGCGTGCTGCGCGGGGGTCCCGCGCTCCGCCTGCCGCCGCGCGTGGACGCGGGACTGAACGTCGACAGCGACAGTTCAAAGCTGGTCCGCGCCTGGCTTCATCTTGAAAGCGCCTTCTCCTCCCCCGGCGGCTCGCGGTTCGCCCAGATCCAGCCGGGCCTTTCCGCGCGGCTGTTCGACATCGTCAAACTCGAGGCAGAGCTCACCTACGCCTCCGACGTCGAGGACTTCCAGTATGCCGGCACGGCGACAGCCGGCGCAACCTCCCGCTACCTGATGGGACACATGAACCAGCAGACCCTCGGAACCACGCTCCGTTGCGATCTCAACCTCACGCCGCAGCTCTCGCTGACCTATTACGGCAGCCTTTTCGCCTCCACCGGCCGGTACGGCGATCTCAAGCTCGTGACCCGTCCGCGCGCCGAACGATACACGGATCGATTCCGGCGCATCGACGCGGCGGCGGCCTACGATCCGGGTGCCGACGCCTATATGATCGGGGATGGCGGCGCGACCTTCAGCTTTGCCAATCCCGATTTCGCCTGGCGCGAGCTCAAGTCAAACCTGGTGCTGCGCTGGGAATACCTCCCGGGATCGACGTTGTACGCCGTCTGGACCCAGTACCGGTCCGATGCGGGGCGGACCGGGGATTTCTCCGCCGGCTCGGAGTACCGCCGCCTGTTCGGAGCCCACCCTGACAATACATTCCTCCTGAAGGTCAGCTACTGGTTCAACCTCTGACCGCCGGCCGCACGCGCGGTCCGCGGTCGTCCCGCCCATGAACACCATCGAGCACATCAGACAACGCCGCCAGCAAGCCCACCGGCAACTCCTGGCGGAGAGATCCGCGGTCTACGACGCCTTTGTGCGTCTCGAGGCCGCCACCTACGCCGACGGCGCCCTGCCGAAGAAGACCAAGGAGCTGATCGCCGTGGCCATCTCCGTCGCGATCGACTGCGAGTCGTGCATGGAGTGGCACATCACCCAGGCGGCGCGCGACGGCGCCTCGAGGCGGGAGGTGCTGGAGGCGGTCGAGGTGGCCATCGAGATGGCCGGCGGGCCGGCCACGGCCTCCGCGCGTTTCGCGCTGGAGGTGATGGATGCCGTCCTGCCTTCAGCTCCCACGCCATGAACCGGGCGCTCCTCATCCTCATCCTCGGTCTGGCTCCGGCGGCCGTCATCCGGGCCGATCCAGACCCTGCCCGCGCCGTTCAGGTGGCCTCGGATCTGCGCGTCGTGCCGATCGCCGACGGAGTGTGGATGCATACCTCGTGGCGTCTGCTTCCCGGCGGCGTCCGCTTTCCTTCCAACGGCCTGCTCGTCCGGGAAGGCGACCATCTCGTGCTGGTGGATACGGCTTGGGGAGAAGAGCCGACACGGGAATTGCTCGATTGGGCGGAACGCAGCCTGAAGTTGCCGATCACCCGGGCGGTGGTAACCCATGCGCACGACGACCGGATGGGCGGCGCTCCCGTGCTCGCCACCCGCGGCATCCCGTTTTGGAGCCATCCGCTCACCGGTCCCCGAGCCGCGAAGCAAGGCTGGCCGCAACCCCGGCCGCTTACGGGCCTGACGACGCCGGACTCGTCGATCATGCAAGGTTCAATCGAGATCTTCTATCCCGGCCCGGCCCACACGGTCGACAACCTGATGGTGTGGATCCCCGCCGCCCGCGTTCTGTTCGGCGGCTGTGCGGTGAAGGATCTCCGGTCCCAGACCCTGGGCAATGTCGCCGACGCCGATCAGGCCGACTGGCCGCTGGCCGTCCGCCGCGCGCAAGAACGCTACCGCGAAGCCGTCCTGATTGTGCCCGGACACGGCGCCCCCGGCGGGCTCGAACTGCTGCAACATACATTGGGCCTCTGTCGCGCACGACCGTAAGCGGGCATCACGTGGGATCGGGGATGGGCCCGTCCGCCGCGGCATCCCGATTTTGGGAAGCCGCCGTTCCAAAGTCGGACAGCATCGAATTCGGCCCAACTTTTTGACCGTTGTAACCTACTGATCTCAAGCATTGTATGCATTGGACCGATAAGCGTGGCACGGCGAGTGCATAAGCGGGGATGCAGTTGCTTGACCCATGACGCGCATCTGAAACCGCACCCGCGCGCCCGATTTCCAGCCGGCACTTCGCATCCGCCGGCAAGCGTCCGCACAACCCAATCACTCCATGCTTTTCGAAACATTCTTCCAGGACCTGCGCATCGGCGCCCGGGTCCTATCGAAAGAGAAGGGCTTCTGTCTGCTCGGGGTCTCGGTCCTGGCGCTCGGAATCGCCGGGGTCACCACGCAGTTCTCGGTCATCGAGGGCATGCTGCTGCGCGGTCTGCCGTTTCCCCACCCCGGGCAACTCATGGACGTCGAGCTGCGCGATCCGACCAAGCCTCCGGGCACCGGCATCGGCGGCATGAGCGATCCTGACTACAAGGACATTCTCGCGCAGCAAACCTCGTTCACGGACCTCGCCGCCTATCTCAACGGTTCCACCGTCAACGTCACCATCGACGGCAATCCCCAGCGCTACACCGGCGCCTACGTGACCGACCGCTTTTTTCACCTGCTGGGCGTGCGTCCGGTCATGGGGCGCGATTTCACCGCCGCGGACAACCGGCCCGGCGCTCCGCTCGTGGCCATCATCGGCCACGCCATCTGGGAACGCGATTTCAACTCGGACCCGAACGTGATCGGCCGGACCGTGCGCATGAACGGCCAGACCGCGACCATCATCGGCGTGATGGCGCCCGGCTTCTCCTTCCCGCAGAACGAACAGCTCTGGGTGCCGCTCTTCGCCGCGTTTCCGCCGCGCCTGCGCGGCGACCCGCAGGCCATCAACCCCGCGGTCCTCGGCCGCCTCAAGCCGGGCGTGTCCCCGGAGCAGGCGGAGGCCGAGTTCACCGGCCTGGCCCGGAGGCTCGCCGCCGAGTTTCCCAAGACCAACCGCGACATTGGCGGCGCCCTCGTCCAGCCGCTGCTGACGAGTTTCATCGGGAAACAGATCCGCCAGCTGCTCTATGTCATGCTCGGCGCGGTGATGGTCGTCCTCCTGATCGCGTGCGTGAACGTCATGAACATGCAGTTCGCCCGCGCCACGCTCCGGGCCAAGGAACTCGCCGTCCGCGGCGCCCTCGGGGCGACCCGGTTCCGTCTCATCCGCCAGATGCTGACCGAGAGCCTTCTGCTGGCCGGACTCGGCGCCGTCGCGGGCGTCACCATCGCCCGCTGGGCGATCGATTTCATCTGGCGCAGCGTCAACAGCCTTACCTTTCCCCTGCCGTTCTGGATCCATTTTTCGATCGACGCCCGCGTCCTGGCTTTCGTGGTCGGAGCCACCGTGCTGGCGGCCCTGGCCTCCGGCCTGGTGCCCGCCGTGCTCGCTTCGCGCACCAACTCCACCAGCGTTCTCAAGGAAGGGGGCCGCGGCAACACCAGCCGTCTGGTCAACCGCCTCACGCGCCTGCTCGTCGTCGGACAGATTGCGCTCACCTGCACGCTGCTGATCGTCTGCGGCCTGATGATCAGCTCGGTGCTGAATCAGGGCCGGCTGAATTACGGCTTTGACACCGGTTCGGTCCTCAGTGCGCGCATGGGGCTCTTCGAGGGCGATTATCCCACCGCCGCCTCGCGCGTCGCCTTCTTCCAGAATCTCCTGCGCGATCTCCGCGCCAGCCCGGATGTCGCCGCCGCCGCCCTCACCTCCCGCTTTCGGATGACCTTCAACATCAGCGGGCCGATCCAGTACGAGGTCGAGGGCGTGACCTACAAGAACGACCGCGACCGGCCCACCGGCACGGACGAGAGCATCTCCGACGGGTATTTCTCCACCCTCGGCCTCAAGGTCCTGCAGGGGCGCGGGTTCAACCGGGACGACTCCGACCAGCGCGAACCGGTGGCGATCGTGAACACGACCTTTGCCGAGAAGAACTTCGGCCACGCCAGTCCGATCGGCCGCCGGATCCGCGCCTACAATCCCGCGCATCCCGGGCCGTGGCGCACGATCGTCGGCGTGGTGCCGGACACCCTGATGCAGGGCCCGTTTGACACCCAGCACGACGGCACCGGCTTCTTTATTCCGCTCTCGGCCGTTCCCCCGTCCTTCGTGACCGTGCTGCTGCGCCCGCGCGGCGGCGACCCCAACCTGCTCGCCGGCACCCTGCGACGCGTGCTGTCCCGTCTCGATCCGAACCTTCCGCTCTATTTCGTCGGCACGCCCAAGGTGATGCAGGCGCAGATCCTCGCCCAGAACCGGATTGTCGCCGCGCTGTTCCTGGCCTTTGGCGCCGTCGCGGTGATCCTGGCCGCGGTCGGGCTGTACGGGGTCATGGCGTTTTCCGTCAGCCAGCGCACCCCCGAATACGGCATCCGCATGGCCCTCGGCGCCGACACCCGGCGCATCCTTCGCATGGTCATGCGCCAGGGGGCGACGCAACTGGTCGTCGGTCTGATTCTCGGACTCGCCGCCGCCCTCACGCTCGCCATCGTCGGCGGCAGCATTCTCACCAACCTCCTCCCGCACGGGAATCCGTACAACCCGGGCATCTACAGTGCGGTCGTGCTGCTCCTGGCGGCGGTGTCCGCCGTCGCCTGCCTCGTCCCCGCGCGCCGCGCGACCCGCGTCGATCCCATGATCGCCCTGCGCGCCGAATGAGGACTCATCGTGAAATCGGCCGTCATCAATCGGGCATCTACAATTGCCCGCCGCCAATGACCGATTTTTCGATGACTGATTACACGATCATTCGCCCCTCTGACTTCTGACCACCCGCCTTTCGGCCCTCGATACCCGGCCCTCACTCACCCGTCATGTTTGCCGACCTCAAGATCACGCTCCGCTCGCTGCTGCGCTCTCCCGGATACACGGCCGTTGCCCTGGCGACGCTGGCCCTCGGTATCGGCGTCAACATTGCGATGTTCGCACTGGTCAACACCATATTGCTCCAGCCCGGGCCGTATCCCCAGGCCGACCGGCTCGTGCGAATCTTCCGCACCTCGCCCCAGTCGAAAGCGTGGCCCCTGTCGCTCCCAAATTACCGCGATATCGCGTCCGAAACGGGACACGCGTTCCGCTCCATCGCCGCCTTCCAATGGTGGGACTACAGCCTGGCCCGGCCGGGTCAACCCGCCGAGGATCTGGCCGGAGTTACGGCGTCGGCGAGCTTGTTTGAAACCCTCGGGGTGCCGCCGTTGCTGGGGCGCACGTTCACCGCCGCCGAGCAGGAGCCGGGCCGCGATGACGTGGCGG
>JBJKRV010000432.1:0-6546 GCA_046704465.1 Opitutaceae bacterium
GCGTTTTGATCCAGGACGAAAAGATTCCCGTTCGCATCGGCCGCCAGGGCAATGGGCGCGACAAAGCGGGGATCGCTGACGGTACCGCCGGGTGAGGGAGAACCGGGTTCGGCCAGCACCGTCACGGCGCCATCGGCCGTGACCGCGTACAGTTGGGTGATGGTGCCGCAGACGATGGCATAGAGTGTTCCGCCGGGGCCGAGGGTGAGACTCACAGCGGTAAATGAAGGCGACGGCGAGGGAGGGCCCACCAACTGGCCCAGGATGGCCAACGTGGTGACTTCGCCCGTCGGTGTGATCTTCCGGATCTCCGCGGACGTGGTCTGCCGCACGACCGAGTAATAGACGTGGGAGTCGACCACATAAACGTTGCCGGCGGCGTCCACGACCAGGCCTCGCGGCCGCCAGAAGGTGGCGGTGGGGCCCGGGCCGTCGGCATTGCCGACGGTTCCCGCCTGGCCGGCGAGTGTGGTCACCATGCCGTCCGGGGCGATCTTGCGCACCGTGAAGTTGCCGGTGTCGGCCACATAGACGTTGCCGGCGGTGTCGACCGCAACGGCCGTGGGATGGTTGAAGCGCGCAACGTCGGGCCGGCCGTCGGCGGTGCCGGCAACCCCGGCCAGACCGGCCAGCGTGGTCACGATGCCGGCGGGAGTGATCTTGCGAATCGTGTGGTTGGACGAGTCGGCGACATAAAGGTTGCCGGCCGAATCGAGGGCGACGCCGGCCGGATCAAAGAACCGTGCGGCAGCCCCCGCTCCGTCCGCGCTGCCGAAGGCCGGACCGAAACCGGCCACGGTGGTCATGATGCCTTCGGGCGTGATCCGCCGGATCGCCGAGTTTCCGGTGTCGGCGACATAGACGTTTCCCAGCAGGTCTGCGGCCACGCCATTGGCTCGCGCCGGGACTCCGGGAGGCGGCGCCAGGACTTCGGGCAGCGTCGCCAACGTGGCCAACTCCCCGGACGGCGTGAATCGCAGCACATTGCGCAGATCCCAGCCTGTCGCATAAACGTTCCCGACGGCATCGACGGCCAGCTTCTGGGGGCTCGGAAAAGGGGCGATGGTGCCGTCCGCCAACCGCAGGGATGCGGCCGCACCAGCCGGCGTGACCTTGGCGATCCGGGAGCCGAGAGGATCGGCCACATAAAGACTGCCAGCCGCATCGATGGCCAAACCCCAAGGATACAAGAGTGGGAAATCCTCCGATGAGTAGGCGAGATTGTCCAGGGTCGTGACCACCCCCGCCGGGGTGATCTTCCGGATCTGATGTTGGTAGGCCTGGGTGACAAAGACGTTGTCGGCGCTGTCAACCGCCACGCCGACCGGAGAGGAGAATCGGGCTTCATTCCCGATCCCGTCGGCGGAACCGTCCGCGCCGGCCGTGCCGGCAAAGGTCGTCACCACGCCGGCGGCCGTAATCTTCCGGATCGTGCAGTTGCCGGTGTCGGCAACGTAGACGGTGCCAAATATGTCTACGGCGATTCCTTGGGGGGAGTTGAATTGCGCGCCGCTGCCGATCCCGTCGGCCGCGCCCGCGACCCCGGCCCTTCCGGCCAGCGTAGTGACCGTACCGTCGGGGGTGATCTTCCGGATGGTGTCGTTATCGGTATCGGCGACGTAGAGATTGCCGGTCCGGTCGACGGCGACGTCATTCGGAAAGGCGAATCGAGCTCCGCTGCCGGGTCCGTCCTCATGTCCGACGCTGGCCCGCCCGGCCAGGTTGGTGAACGTGTAGGGGGCGGGGGCGGTTTGTGCGGCCGCACCGGCGGCCAGCATGCCGATCAAGTACCACGGTGTCCGAGGCCCGGCGGGGCGCCGGACGGGGGGAAATCTACCGCAGAACCATCGCTGGAAGATGGTCATGACGGGGGCCCTTTCGCTCAGGATTACAGGATTGGAGTCGTCTTGGGGACGAACGGCCAGGGGGCGGTGGCAACGGCGGGCGCCGACGGCGCCGACAGCCGGGTGGTGACCAGGTTCTTCACGTCACCGAGCGTGCGCACCGAGCCCAAATCGTCGTTGCCGATGGTGACGAGGAGCACGTCCTCCATCAGGAGCACGATCTCCATCAGCGTGAGGGAATCGAGGCCAAGGTCCTCCGCGAGCCGCAGGTCGTCGTCGCCCGTGTGCAGTCTCGGGCGCAATCCTGACTCCACATGGTGTTCGATCACGCCCACAACGATGTCCGGCAGGAGGTCCGGGCGGCCGCCCTGGCGGAAGCGGATGGCGGCCTCCCGGGTGGCGACGGAGCAATGCTTGAGCAGGTCGTGCAGCGCGGGATCGCTCGGGCCGGGGGCGGTTTTCCCCCTGGCAGGAAGCTTGTTTGCCAGGTTCATTTCATGCTCCTGAAACTTACGACAATCAAGTAGTGGAAATCCGCCATCGAGTCCCGCAAAATCGTCGGTAAAGACCGGTTAATAGGTGGCTGTCAGCGAGAGGGAGTAGGTGCGGCCGCGCCAGTCGCCGTACACCTGGACGCCGGCGCCGGAGGGAGCGTTGGTGTAGCGGGGGAACCCCGTGGCGAAGAGGTTGTTGACCCGAAGTTGAGCCCGCAGGCCGAAACGCTTGGAATGCCACGGCAGCCAGCGGGCCAGGTCGCTTTGAAGGTAGGCGTCGAATTGCCAGAACGGGTCGATGTGACTGCTGCCCTGGCTGGCCCACTGGTCCGGAGGCAGGACCCGCGCGCCGTAGTAATGTCCGTCCAGCCCGAACCCGAACGCATCGTTCGACCAGCCGCCGCCGAAGTTTGCCCGGTACCGCATGAGCTCGAGGCTCGAACTGTCGGGAAGGCGCAATTCATCGACGCCAGGGGAGTCCGGCAGCACCTGGCGGTCGTAGCGCTGGAGGAAGACGAACCGCCCGTAGAGGTCCAGCGTGCCGCCCGCCCAGCCAGGCTGGGCATAGTCAACCGAGAGGTTCCAGTTCTGCGAGCGCCGCCACGAGAGATTGACGGTGCCGGTCAGGATCGAGGTGACAGGGCCGGTGCCGACCGGGTCGCGTTTCACCCGCCCCGGGAAAAGCGACTCCATATCCATCACGTCCTGCGCCTGCAGGTAGTATTGTTCGTTGGTTTTTCGGGTGTCGACGAAGTCCAGGGCCACGCGCAGGCGGTGCTTCGCGCCCCGCTGATAAACGAGACCGGCCGTCTGGGTGACGGCGGCTTCCGGCTTGAGGTCGGGATTGACGGCCGCCGCCGCCGGCACGATGTACCGCCGCTGGAGGAGGGGATCGAAGATGCTGACGTAGCTGACCTGTCCCGAACCGGTGTCGGACGGATTCGCCAGCTGCCGGCTCAGGTACGGCGTGGGGTACCGGTTGGAGGTGGTGACGCTGCCGCGCAGGGACCATCCGCCCTCGAGGTCGACCTTCAGGCCCAGGGTGGGGGCCACGTTGGTTTCGCGCGATGAAGCGGATGAAATATAGCGCACAGCGGAGTCGGTCTCGAACGCGCGGATCCAGGACGGAAGGCGGCGCGCCGGGAGCAGCGGCGCCTGCAGCTCTCCAAAGACGCTGAGCCGTTGCAGGGTGCGGCCCTGCCACTGGACCGGCGCGGCCGCCAGCGAACCGTCGCCGAAACGTTTGATGTCAGTGAAGTCATCAAAACGGAGGCGCCGGTAATCGACGCCCACGTTCAGGGCGCCGGGACCGCCCGGCAGGGGCACGGACTGGTTGGTGGCGCGCACCGTCGCATCCAGGGTCTGGTAGTTGCCGAGATCCACGAATCGTCCGCGGGCTCCATAGTAGACCAGCACGTGATCATAAAAGTCCGGGGGAGGTCCGTGCACCTGCGTGTCGCGGAGCGGATTGTAGCTTCCCTGGTCGACCAACTGCTGCCAGCGCGAGGCGTCCACACCGGCCACGCCACGGTAGCGGGCGATATTCTGGGCCAGCTGGGTGTCCCACGAGATCCGCCAGTCGCGGGGTAGCTTGAGCATCACGCCCAGGACGGTGGCGGACGACTCGAGCTGGGCCTCATTGTAGCCCTCGCCGAGGAGGGGAGCGGTATCGTTCAGCGACACCCGCACGTCCTGTCCGAATGGGTTGAGGGGCGAACTGGCAGGCAATGTCAGGTCCGCGGCATACAGGTCGTAGCCGGGATTGATCACCAGGCGGGAGTAGGTGCTGTCGAGGCCGACCTGCAGCCACGGGAGCATGTCGTAGACCACCGATGCGAAATAGGAGGAACGCCGCTGACGCCGGCCAAAGCCGTAATCCACGCTGGTGGGGGAATCCGCCAGGCCTCCACGGGTCTTGAACAGGCCGTCGTTCCGCACGCCCTCCCGGCCGGCAAACGCGGCCAGTCCGCCGGTCCCGTCGGCGCCCGGGGCGACCGAGGTCACCGCCGACGTGCCCGGCCCGAACAACGGCGTGAGGTTTGCGCTGCGCACATTGGGTGTCGCGCCGAAGAGGGGATCGCCCAGCGGCGGTTCCGGTTGCACGTTGGCGCGGAGGTAGCCGAGTTCGGCCTCGGTGGGCGGAACGGTGCGCGTGAAGCTGGCATTCAGCCGGTACCGCAGGGCGCCGCCGCGCAAGGTCTCGCCGTGCAGCAGGGACACGGACGATTGCGGGGCGTCGTAGGGCCCGACGGCGTTCGTGTAGGTCGTGGTCAGCTCGGTGGCGTTTACATCCGGGCGCAGAATGATGTTGATGATCCCGCCCACGGCGTTGCCGGTGTAGAGGGCCGAGGCCGACACGGGCAGCACCTCGATCTGCTGCACAAGGTTGAGGGGGACCGAGTTGACGTCGGGCACCTTGTTCTCGGGGTCCTGCATGAGATTCCCGGCGGTGAGCACATCCGGCAGGCGCCGGCCGTCGACCAGCACGATGGTCTCGGCCTGGCCGAACCCGCGCAGGTCGAGGTTTTCGCTCCCGTTGAAAAGGGAGTTCACGGCGTCGCTCTGTTCCGGCGACATGGTCGCGGTGCTCTCCAACAGCTCTTGCTGGAGAAACTCGTTCAGGTTGATGGCGCCACTGCGGACGATGCGGGCGTGGTTGTAGATCGTGTACGGCAGGGCATCGTTGGCGGTGCGGGGCAGGTCGAGGTTGCCGCCGGCCTCCCGCGGGCCGAGAAAGGCGCCGTCGCTGTCATAGGGCCAGCCGCGGCCGAAATCGCCCCTGACGAGAAATGGACCGAGTTTGGTCACCTCGCCGACAAGGCGGACGGTTTGGGTGGCGACGGTGAGAGTCCGGGCGCTTTTGACTGCCAGATTGGACAGCTCCAGGGGTTGATAGCCCTCTTGGGAGACTGCGAGGTGGTAGGTGCCGGGTGGAACCGGCGTCAGGTGATAGCGTCCCTCGGAATCGGTCGTGGCCGACAGGTGCGTCCCGGGAAGAAGGACACGCACGCCGGCGGCGGGCCGGCCGTCGGAGAGCAGGAGGCGCCCCACGATCGAACCGGCGGACGGTGTGATCGGGGCCACGACGAATTTGCCGCGGCCGTTGGAACGCGCGCCGAAACCCGTGCCGCGCAGCAGCCGGGCGAGCGCATCCGCCGGTTCATACCGACCCACGACCGGCGACGATTCAACGGCTCGCAGGGGATCGAACGGGAAGAGCACCTCGACGCCGGCCTGCCGGGAAAAGGCCATCAGGGCGTGGGCCGCCGGTTGCGCGGGCAGGTCGAATGCGACCGGCACAGCCAAGGCGACGGTTGCGGCCATCATGGCGGCCACGAGCAGAGCCTGGTGCAGAATGCGGGCTCCCCGGCACCAGCCGCAAACCGACGTTCCCCGGACCCGGGTGCTCCGAGTGTCGGGCGGAACCGTGGGACAGGGTCCGAGGTTCATGCCTGGTGCTTGCCGGTCGGTCTAGGGCCCGGAGCGCAGGCTCACCTGCACGGTGCCGTCCGGGCGGCGGTTGATGCGGACAGGTTCGATCTGTTCGAGAGCGGACAAGAAACCTTGAAGGTCGTCGAGGCTGTATCGCCCGCCCAGACGCAGCTGGCCGGCGGCCGGCGTGACCATGACGGTCTGGTCGTGGTAGCGGGCAAACGCCCCGATCGCCTCGCGCAGCGGGGTGTCATGGAACACGACCTGGCCTTGTCGCCAGGCCAGCGTGTCATCGAGGCTGGCGGCGGAGAGCAGATGCACATCGATGCCATCCGGACCGGCGGACAACTGGTCGCCCGCGGTGAGCGGGAGCGTCGCCCCGCTGCCGCCACCGGCTGCGGTGGGGCGGACCAGGACGGTGCCGTTTACCACCGTCACCCGCAGGCGGGACTGCGAATCGACGCGGACGTCGAACTTCGTTCCGGTCACTTGGGCCGTGCCCGCGGGAGTTTCGACTACAAAGGGGTGGCTCGGGTCGTGGGCCACGGTGAAGAAGGCTTCGCCCGAAGTGAGTTGCACGAGGCGGCGGCCGTTCCCGATGGCGACGCGGAGCTGGGTCCGGGCGTCGAGCTCGACGCGCGAACCGTCGACCAGCGCCAGCGTCTGGCGGTGTGCCGCGGGCGTGACAACGGTCTCGGATTGCGTCGCTGCGTGCGGGCGCAGCAGCAGGGCCAGCACCGCGGCGGCGGCCTAGGCCGCGGCGGCGAGCCAGGCAC
>JBJKRV010000433.1:0-8226 GCA_046704465.1 Opitutaceae bacterium
ACGTCTTCCAGGCGGAATTCGCCGCCAGGACGCCACGGACCGCGGCCATCGATTCTGACCGGTTCGCCGCCGCGATCGGGTCGCGATATTCCATCAGGAGGATCGAATCCCACGGCGACGCCGACCGATCGCGGGCCGAGTAGAGGAAAAAGCTGACCACGGTGTTGCGTTGGCGCAGCGCCTCCATTTCCGGCGCCACGTAGCCCTCGACATACGCGCGGTATCGTTCCGGCGGCGCCTTGATGGCATACTCGGCGACCAGGAAGACGGACTTCGTGGAGTCGCGCGGGAAGGTCTCTCCCGTGGCCAGCAGACTCGCATCGGTGAGGGTCGCGCCGGTCCCGAGGGCGGGCGCGCACTTCCGCTGCCAATGCGCCAGGCCGCCGGCGTCGGGAAACTCGAGCACGGCGATCGATCCGAACGGGGCGGCCTTCTGGTCGCTTTGAACGAGGAAGTCCTCCGAGACCATGCCGGTCACCCGCCAGTCCGCCAGCAGCGCGGGAAGACTGCGTTCCGCCGGCGAGCCGGGAGCGGGGGTGATGACGACGTGCGCCGGCAAGGCCCGGGCGGTGACGGCGGCGAGCGTGAGGGCGGCGATGGCCGTGGCACAACGCCAGAAAGGCCGGCAACTGAGAGGAGGAAGTCGGGCGGGTTCGAGTTCGTTCATGGGCGGGCGAAGACGGCGGAGGGACGAAAGCGGAGTGGTGGCAGGTCGCCGGCGCCAAGTCCCGCGGCGCGGGCACACCGGCTCGTGGCGAGCGTAGGCCCCGAACGTGAACCGAACCTTAAGCCAGGGTGAATTCCGGTTAACTCAACCTGCTTCATTCCAATTTGGCCCGTTCGCGGCGGATGGTTTCCGGAGAGAGCGGGAGAAATCCGCCTTGGCGGACAATATCGTCCTGCCCCTGCCGGCTCAGAATGTAGCGCAGGAACGCCCGGAGCGGCGGATTGAGCGGGCGACCCGGCTCGCGGTTGAGGTACGCGGGCAGAAGGCGCGCCAGAGGGTACGTCCGTCCGACAAGATTGGACGCGGTTGCCTCGCAGAACGGTCCCGCCGGTCCCGTCGCGAGGTCGACCGCGTGCACCCGTGGACCCGCCGCCCTCCACGTCGCGAAGCCGAGCCCACCCGGATCGCGTGCCACCGCCTCGCCGACCTGTTGGCTGACACTGACGGCGGAACCGTCAGGGCGGACGCTGCCCCTGAATTCGGTCACATGCGTCCAAGCCCATTTTCGGCTGTCGTGCATTACGACGCGCTGCAGGAACAGGCCGGTGCCGGTCGCAGTGTCGTAGGTGTATACGTGGATGGGCCGGTCCCTCCACGCGCCGACCAGGCCCAACTGTCCCCAGGTTCGCAGTGGCCGGCTTCCTTCCGGAGGTTGGCAGGCGACGATGGCCTGCAGTTGCGCGAGGGTCAGCCGGGCGAGGGGATTGGTGCGGTGCACGAAGACGATGATCGCGGGCGACCGGCCGGCAGCGTCGCGGCTACCGGTCGCGACGTCCACCGGCAGCGGCGGGTGGCGAAAGACCCATTGGAAGCCCTTGATCTCCTTCGGGGTGGCATCGCGGCCCATGAATGCGACATCCGCCACCCCGCAATAGAGGCCGGCCATCGCGGTGCCCGTGCCGAGCAGCCGCGTCTCGAAGCGAACCTGGGGCTGATAACGCCGGAAGCCCGTTTCCCAGCGGGTCACCAGGGCGGTCATCTGATCATCGCCCCAGATGCGGATCGTGCCGGCCACGTTGGGGTCCGGACGGTAGACGGGTGCGTCCGGATCGGGCGCGGTGGCCGCGGAGCGGGCGTCGGAGGAAGCTCGTGGGTTTGCGGCCGGCGCCGAGGCGGGTCGCCACGCAGCATCGAGCAGCTTCAATTGCGCTGCGGTGGCCGCCGGGCTGAGCGGCAGGTAACCGCCGTCCTGGACGGTGGCCTCCTGACCCTGGCGGCTGAGCAGGTAGCGCAGGAACTCGCGCAGCCGCGGTTCGATCAGCTGTCCGGGCGGCCGGTCGATGTAGGCCGGAATGTAGCGGGTCAGCGGGTAAGACTGGTCGATGAGATTCCGAAGCGTCGGGGCGTAGTAGGGCCCGCCGGTCCGGGCCGCGAGGGCCAGCGGTTTCACCTGCGGGTTTGCGTAGAGCAGGCTCGAGATGCCGATGCCGTAGCGATTTTTCGCAACGGCTTCGGCCACCTTTTCGCCTTCGTCATAGGGCGAGCCGTCAGGATAGGCCGTGGTGTGAAATTCCCGGTATGAGCAGGCCCAGTGATGGCTGCCGCCCAGGACGGCATTTTGGAAGAACTGCGCAAAGAAATCGTCGAGGCTCCAGCCGTAAGGCTGAATCGGCTGTTTCGACCATGCTCCACTCAGGCCCAGCCGGCCCCACCGGCGGATGTTCTCCAGCCCGCGCCGGTGCTCGGAGCCGAAGATCGCGTCGAGTTGGGCCAGCGTGAGGCGGGAGATCGGATTGGCCCGGTTGACAAAGATCACGTGGGCATAGTCGAAGTACCGGACGTCGAGGCTGCCGGTGGCGATCTGAATGCCGAATGGCGGGTAATGCCGGACCTTGCGGAACGCCCGAGCCGCCGCCGGGTCGAGTTCCTCACCAAGGATGGCGATGTCACCCGCCCCGGTGTAGAGCGCGCCGATGGCCGAGGCGGTTCCGTACATCCGGTTGACGATCCGGACGCCCGGTTGATACCGCGCGAAATCGGCGGCCCAACGCCGCACGATCGGGCCCATGAAGTCATGCTTCAGGCTGCCGTGGCCCCAGATCCGGATCGTACCCGACACGGGCTGCTCCGGCACATAGTCGGGCAACGCGGCGAGATCCTGGCGCACAAGGGCGGGGAGGGAGCGTGCCGGCGGAGGAGTTGCCGTCGCGCCGATGGTTGCCGTCAGCGCAATCAACCAGAGGCCGCAGCCGGCGCGGCGGCGCCTGGCCGGGGGAATCCGCCGCCCCTTCGCCCTCGTTCCGCTTTCTTCACCTGAGCTGCGGGCTGTCACCGGAAAGAGAAACCGGAACGCGGCGGTCGGCGGCGCGCCCCGGTCAGAACTTGGTGATCACGGCAAAGGTGATCTTGCGCGCCTCGCCGGGGTTCAGGGTCAGCGAGCTTTGCGACGAGGAGATGTACTGCTTGTCGAGCAGGTTCGAGATGTTCAGATAGAACTCGTAGCGCCGCCACTTGTAGTAGGCCGCAGCGTCCACCCGGGTCCAGGCGGGGAGGACGAAATAGATGGGTGTACCCGGCCCCCCCGCCCACTGCTTGCCCACATAAACCACGCCGAGACCGAACCCGAGCCCCTTGAGGCTGCCGGTGGGGATTTTGTAACGCGTCCAGAGATTCGCGGTGACGCGCGGGGCGTTGATCAAATCCATGCCCACGGTCTGGGGGAGCTTTTCGGAGGCGGCGATGAAGGCCTTGCCGAGGGCGGTGCCCGCCTGGACCTGCCAGTAGGGCACGGGATGCCACTGGGCGTCGATCTCGACCCCCTCGCTGTGCTGTTCGCCGTCGACCCGCCAGATGGCTTCGCCGGTCGCCGGGAAGGTCCGCCCGGTCGCCACCTCCACATTGGAACGGTTGATGAAGTAGCCGTCGATGGTGCCGTAGAAGGTGTGGTTCGGAGTCTCGAATTTGAGTCCGCCTTCATATTGGAGGCCTTTTTCCGGCGGGAGG
Organism: Opitutaceae bacterium; assembly: GCA_046704465.1. Classification (GTDB taxonomy): domain Bacteria; phylum Verrucomicrobiota; class Verrucomicrobiia; order Opitutales; family Opitutaceae; genus Fen-1467. The sequence goes on from JBJKRV010000433.1 coordinate 3,671, forward strand.
TTGGACTCCCCGGAGGCGTCGACGTGCGTGACGGCGTTGGGCAGCACCGACTGGCTCCAGCTGGCGTAGGCCGACAGGCTCTTGGTCAGGTCGTAGACCACGCCGAATTGGCCGGTGACGGAGCGAACCGTCTGGGTCGCGTAGACCGTGGCGGGGAAGATATTCTGGCCGTGGGTCAACTGGCGGTCGTGGCGGGCGGCGACGGAGACATGCAGCCGGTCGGCGATCTTCATTTGGTCGCTGACATACTCGCCGAGGCTCGTGATGGAGTTGACCGAGCTCAGGGCCTTGGTGCCATCCGGCGGATAGGGCGATTGTCCCAGAATGGGATCGATCAGGGTGATGGGGATCGAGACGTTCGGGCCGAACGCATAGCGCTGGTTGTCCGAGAACTCGGCGCCGCCTCCCACGCCGATCAGCACCGTGTTGGTGAAGCTCGCCGGCCCGAACTTCCGATAGGCGTTGGCGTCGAAATAATTGTAGCGATGGCCGTTGATCTGCAGAAGGTATTCGCGTTTCAGGGTCGTGCCGGGGGTGGCGAACTGGGCCTTCGGGAAGTACACGCTCTTGCTGTTCACCGACAGTTCATGGTTGTAGTCGGTGTGCCAGACTGAGCGGGTGCGCAGGCGGAAGCTCCAAGGGCCCGCCGCCGTATGGAAGGACATCGCTGCCGCCGCGCCGCGATCGCGGCCCGTGTCCGAGGGTTCCTGATAGACAGTGTTCAACGGCGCGGTAAAAAACTGCGCGTTTTCGCCGTCGGCGATGCCATTGGTGAAGTTCGGCACGAGCCCGTCGTCCTGCCGGCGCCGGTCCTGGCTCGATTCGAATTTCATGGTGAGCGACGTCTTCGGACTCCACCGGTAGGTGAAGGACGGAAAGATCGACAGGAGGCGGTCGCTGTCACCCGGCCGGGAGGGCGGCGAGTCGGAGGCGTCGACCACGAGGCGGTAGAAGAGGTGCCGGCTGCGACCGAGCGGGCCGGTCGTGTCGAGGGTGACGTCGCCCAGCGTCTTGTCGCCGAACGTGCTGTATTTCCCGGCGTAGGTGCCGACCGAAGTGCGTACCGTGGTCGCGGGAATCTCCTCCGGACTCTTGGTGATGATGTTCAGGAGCCCGCCCGGGTGCATCTGGCCGTAAAGGACGCTGTTGGGCCCCTTGAGGAACTCGAGACGGTCGACATCGGCGGCGCTGGAGGCGCCCTTCTTGAGCGTCTGGCCCATCAGGCCGTCGGTTTCGATGTTCTGCGTGAACGTGCCGGTGTTCGGGAATCCGCGGAAGGTGAATCCGTTGATCGACTGCTGCGTCTGGACGGCGCCGACGAGGTAGCCGTAAATGTCGGGCAGCGACAGCGCGTTGCGATCCGTGATCGCCGTGGAATTGAGAATCTGCAGCGATGACGACAGCTCCTTCACGTCCATGGGAATCTTGGTCGCCATCATCGAGGTCTCCTGGTGATAGGTGGCGATGTCGGCTGTGACCTGGAAGGCCTGCATCTTGACCACCGGCTGGTCGCTCGATTGATCGAGGCCGGGGGCGGCGGACTGGGCGGAGAGGGAGGCGGCGAGAACCAGGCAAAAAAGGGCGCTGATGGCGCGCCCTGCGGACCAGGCGGCAAACGAGGCTGAACGTTTCATCGGGGCAATGGAATTGTCGGTCCACGCCGCGCTGGTTCAGCGACGAAGGAGTGAGGATGAGGTTTGACTGTGGCGTTGGCGGGAGCTGGAGACGAGACCATGCCCCGAATTCATTAAGTGAAGCTGAATTCCCGCTGAATTTCGCTTCAGGTAATGCGGATGTGCAAACGAGAGAGCCACCGCGGGATGCGGCTCCGGCACCGGAATCGGCCTGCAGCCGTGGGACGCACCGAGGTGGGGCGCGACCTCCGGGCGCGCCCAGCCATCCGGTTCGGCGCGGCGCAACGAGTGAACCGGCCCGGAGGCCGGGCTCCACCCGGTCGCAGATTCAGGAGGGAAAATCCGGACCCGACGGTCGGATTGTGGCGTCCCGGGGCGCGGCCTCGGCGCCGCGCCCGGGGAGGCCGAACCTCAAAACTTCGTGGTCATCGCGAAGGTGATCTTCCGCGCCTCGCCCGGATTCAGGGTGATCGCGCTCTGGGCCGAGGCGATGTACTGGCGGTCGAGCACGTTGGAGACGTTGAGATAGAAATCGAACCGGCGCATTTTGTAGTAGAGCGCGGCATCGACCCGGGTCCAGCCCGGCAGTCGATAGTAGAGCTTGGTGGTCGGATCGCCGGCCCAGGACGCGCCAACGTAGATCACGCCGAGACCCACGCCCAGGCCTTTGAGCTTTCCCTGCGGAATGTTATAACGGGTCCAGAAATTGCCCGAGATCCGCGGAGCGCCCGTGAGATCGAGGCCGATCGTCTGCGGATTCTTGACGGAGTCCGCCACAAACGCCTTGCCGAGCGCCAGGCCCGCCTGGACCTGCCAGTAGGGTACGGGATGCCATTGGGACTCGAGTTCGACGCCCTCGCTGTGCTGGGCGCCGTCGAGCCTGAAGATGCCCTGTCCCGTGGCGGGGAAAGTGGTCCCGGTGGCCACGAGCACGTTGGAGCGGTTGATGAAATAGGCGGCAAGCGAAGTGTAGACCTTGTGGTTCGGCGTCTCGAATTTCAGGCCGGTTTCGTACTGCTGGCCTTTCTCCGGTGGAAAGTTGGATTGGCCCTGCGCATCGACCGAGGTGACCGCGTTGGGGACCACCGACTGGCTCCAACTGGCATAAGAGGCCAGCGAGCGGGTGAAGTCGTAGACGATGCCCGCCTGCCCCGTCACTGATTTCACCAGGGCGTGGACATAGGGCGTCTTGGCGGGATTGAACAAGTCGATGCCGTGGGCGCGCTGGAGATCGTTGCGCACGCCGAGGGTGACGTGAACGCGGCGCGCGATTTTCATCTGGTCGGTGATGTACTCGCCAAAACTCGTGAGCACGTTGCGCTGGCTCTGAACCGATTTGCCGTCGGCGGGATAGGGCGACTGTCCCAGGATGGGATCGATCAACGTGATGGCCGGGGTCACGTTGGGGCCGAAGGCGAACCGTTGGTTGTTCGAAAACTCGTTGCCGCCGCCGATGCCGATGAGGATGGTGTTGGTGAAATTCGCCGGCCCGAAGGTGCGATAGATGTTCGCGTCGAAATAGTTGTAGCGGTGCCCGTTGATCTGGAGGTTGTACTGGCGCTTGAGCGTCGTGGTGGGCGTGGCAAAGCTCGCCTTGGGCGTGTAGACACCGGCGTTGTTCACCGTCAGTTCGCGCGTGTAGTCGGTGTGCCAGACGGAACGGGTTTCGAGCCGGAAAGTCCAGTTGCCGGGCAGCACCGTGTGGAAGAAGGTGGAGACCGAGTCGCCCCGGTCACGTCCGACGTCCGTGAGGTCCTGATAGACCGTATTCAGTGGCGCTGTATACCACTTGGCGTTGGCGCCATAGGCCGTGGCCGAGGTGAAGATCGGCACCAGCCCGTCGTCCTGGCGGCGTTTGTCCTGGCTGGACTCGAATTTCACCGTGAACGAGGTGTCGGCGCTCCACTGGTAGGTGAAGGACGGATAGATCGACAGAAAACGGTCCGAGTCACCCGGACGGGAGGGCGGGGCGTCGGAGGCGTCGATGATCAGGCGATAGAAGAGATGCTTGCTGTGGCCGACCGGTCCGGTCGCGTCGAGGGTGACGTCGCCCAGGGTGCTGTCGCCGAACTGGCTGTACTTTCCGGCATAGGTGCCGACGGAGGTGCGGATCGTGGTCGAGGGGATCTCCTCGGGACTCTTGGTGATGATGTTCAGCAGTCCGCCGGGATGCATCTGGCCGTAGAGCACACCGTTCGGGCCCTTGAGGAATTCGAGGCGGTCGACATCGGCCGCGCTCGACGCGCCTTTCTTGAGCGTCGCGCCCATCAGGCCGTCGAACTCGATGTTCTGGGTGAACGTCCCGGTGTTGGGGAAGCCGCGGAACGAGAATCCATTGATCGACTGCTGCGTCTGCACGGCGCCCACCACGTAGTTGAACACGTCCGGCAGCTCGAGGGCGTTGCGATCGGAGATCGCGCTCGCATTCAGGATCTGCAACGACGACGACAGGTTCATCAGGTCCATCGGAATCTTGGTCGCCATTTCCGAGGTCTCCTGGTGATAGGATGCGATGTCGGCCGTGACCGTGAAGGCCTCCATCTGGATCGGCTGCTCGTTCATGGTCGTCGGGCTCGCCTCCTGGGCCCGCAAGGGGCGGACGAAGGCAAGGGTGGCGACAACGGCGAACGCGCGTACGGCAAAGGCATGCCGGGTGCTTGCGGTGTTCATGAGGTGTGCGCCCGAAGCCGCAGACCGGACGATACGCCGGCTCGGCCATCGGACATGGCTGGTTCTGGTTCGGGTGGGGCTACTGATGGGGAGTCGTCCGCCCCGTTTCAAGGGGCGAGCTTCTGCGCGGGGGAATCTGGCTGAAAAATCTTAACGGCCGCTGAACGGCATCTGAATTTTCGTTTAGGAGCTGCCGGGGATGGGCGGCCGGTGCGGGGTGGGCCAGCCTGCGGACGGCGCGAACATGCGGGG
>JBJKRV010000434.1:0-3291 GCA_046704465.1 Opitutaceae bacterium
CGTCATGGCGATGCCCTCACGGGGTCGGGACGGCGGCGGCGTCAGTCATCCTGCATGCGGGCGCTGCGCCCTCCGTCGACGAGCAGCGTCGTGCCGCTGATGAAACCCGCCCAGGCCGTCGCCAGGAAGGCGCAGAGCGCGCCGATCTCATCCGGCGTGCCGATCCGGCCCACCGGATGGAGCCGCTCGGTGCGGCGGCGCTCGGCCGCCGGGTCGGGAAACGAGGCGAACCAGGTGTCGTTGCCGGGCGTGTCGATGAATCCGGGCGCGAGGCCGACCGCGCGGACGGCGGGTCCCCACTCGAGCGCGAGCGACTGCACCAGCGCGGCCAGGCCGGCTTTGGCGACGTTATAGGGGAAGCAGCCCGGCAACGTGCGGAAGGCATGGTTCGAGCCGATGATGATGACGAGGCCGGGCGCGGCCCGCTCGAGCCAGGACCTGGCGGCTTGCGCGAGGCGCCAGTGGGCCGCGAGGTCGAGCTGCAGGCATTCATTCCAGTCCGTTTCGCTGCAGGCGGCGGCGCCCTTGAAGATGTTCCGGCCGGCGTTGGAGACGAGGAGGTCGCAGCCGCCGAGCGCCGCGGCCGCCGTGGCGACCCATCGCCGGGGGGCCTCAGGCTGCGCGAGATCGGCGGGGCGGTAATCCGCGCGCCGGCCGGCGGCTTCAACCTTGGCGGCAAACGTCCGGGCGCCGGCACTGTCGGCGGGACCGCGACCGCAGCCGGCGACATCGCAGCCCGCGCGGGCGAGCATCGCGGCGACGGCGGCGCCGATGCCGCGGGTGACCCCGGTGACCAGCGCGCGTTTTCCCGAGAGTTCGATCGGGAGGGACACGGGTCAAACGTAGAAGTTGGCGCGGGCGTCCATGGCCGTGATTCCCGGGTGGGCGGCCATCTCCGCCTCGACCAGGTCGACCCCCAGGCCCGGACGCTCGCTCAGGTGGAGGCGCCCGTCGCGGATTTCGAGGGGGTGATCGATGACGCGGTCGCGCCACGGGACGTCGGTGAACATGAATTCGCAGCGGAAGAAGTTCGGAATGGCCGCGCACAGGTGGGCGCTGGCCAGCGTGCTCAACGGTCCATTGGGATTATGGGGCGCCACGAGGACATTGTGGGCCTCCGCCAGGGTCGCGATCCGCTTCATCTCGCTCGGGCCGCCGCACCGGGTGATGTCGGGCATGACGATATCGCAGATGTGCGCCTCGAGCACCGGCAGGAATCCGTACCGCGTGTAATGACGTTCCCCGACGCAGATGGAGACGCCGCCGGGGAGCCGTTGGCGCAAGGCGCGGAGGCTCTCGACGTTCTCGGGACCCGCCGGCTCCTCGTACCAGGTCAGACCGAACGGTGCGAGGGCTTCGGCCATCTTGGTGGCCATCTGCCCGTTCAGCATCGCATGGGTTTCCAGCATCAGATCCACGCCCGCGCCCACGGCGTCCCGCACCGCCCGGGTGACTTCGATCGCCCGTCGCTGTTCCTCGATGGAGAGGCTCAGATTGGGGGCCAGGTCGCGGCCGTAGAGATAATTCGTGTGGGCAAAGGGATCGAATTTCAGGCCGGTGAACCCGGCGGCGACCACCTGTCGGGCCTGTCGCGCATAGTCGGCCGGAGCGTGGGCCCCCCCAATGAACCAGTAGTTGGCGTAGAGTTGGATCTCGGTGCGAAAGGCGCCGCCGAGCAGCTCAAAGAGGGGGACGCCCAGCACCTTGGCCTTGAGGTCGAGCAGCGCCATGTCCAGTCCGCTGATGGCGCAGAGGGAAGCCCCGAAGGGCCCGACCCAGTTGAGGTCGCGGTACAGCTTCGTCCAGATGAAATCGGTCCGCATCGGGTCGAGTCCGATCACGCGCTCGCCGACGTGCCGGGCGGCGGCTTCGATGATCGGGGCGCCCGGCCAGTTGGTGGCTTCGCCGACGCCGGTGTGCCCGGTGTCGGTGTAGACCTTGAGCAGGGTCCAGTTGTACTTGATGCCCTCGACGAGCCAGACCTTCACATCGGTGATTTTCATGGGGAAAACGGGGGATGGGAGCCGCGGGCGCTGACGCCGCCCGGAATGCGGGCCAGACCGGCGCGGCGATTGCTAGAGGATGCCGAAGCGGTCCCAGGCCTGTTGGGCGCTCATTCCGCCCTGGATGGCGTTGAAGACCTGCTTCTCGCCGCGAGCCTTTTCCAGGGCGGCGCTGAAGACCTCGTCCGCCGCCGCCTGCGGCACGATCACGACCCCATCGAGGTCGCCGAAGACGATGTCGCCGGGCCGAATGGTGACGTCGCCGATCCGGACGGGACAGCGGAAATCGACGACCTTGCCGCGCACCCGCTGGTCCTGCGCAAACCGGCCCCGGGAGAAGCAGGGAAAGCCCAGCGCCAGGATCCCGCGGGTGTCGCGCGACCAGCCGTCCAGGACCGCGCCGGCGGCGCCGCGATTGCGCGCCGCGGTGCTCATGAGCTCGCCCCACAGGGCGTAGGTGGGCGATGCGCCGGCGCAGAGGTACACGTCGTCGGCCTCGAGACTGTCAAGGGCGGCGAGCATCAGGCCGAACGGCTGTTCCAGCCCGCGGTTCTGCCGGCCCGGTCCCTCGCCGCCAACATCGTCGGCTTCCAGCACCGGCATGGCCCGACCGCAGACCACCAGGTCATCGCGCAGCGGCTGGATGTAGGGCGGCAGAAACTGGTGGATTAACCCGAGGCGATCGAGCACGTCCCCGATCACGGCCGAGTAGAGTTCCCGCAGGGCGAGGGCAAAGCGCTCCGCATCGCGGGACCGGGAGGTTTTTGCACCGCTCATGGCCGGGAACGAACGCGCGCCTGGCCCCGCCACCCATGCGCCCGGCGCCCCGCCGGGGCCGCGATTCGGACGATCTCATAAGGCGATCGTCGATCGTCCCGAAGGCGCGGGATCGCCCGGCCGCGCGCGGCGGCCTCGGGGCTCGGCGGTGCGGTCCGATGGATCCGGGTTCTCCTGGAGAGGGGGACCATGGCGAAAGAGGATGGCGGTCAAGGGTGCACCGCCGGCCGTCGTGGGCGGATCGCGAAATGCTGATTCGGTGGCGGCATTTTGTGATCAGGAGCGAGGCCGGGAGGGACCTGTTGCCGATTGCCATGCCGGGTCTTTCGAACGTTCCGGCCGGGTCGACGGTCGCGATCACGTGGCCGGCATCCCGTTTTTCCGGGGCGAGGCGCAGCCGGCGGTCGAGCCGGACCGCAGCCCGACCGGGGTTCAATCGGGAGGCGGTCGCCGGCGGCCGGCCCGGATCCCAGCCGTTCATTCGGTCGGTCGCGACAATGCGGTCCATGGC
>JBJKRV010000435.1:0-2686 GCA_046704465.1 Opitutaceae bacterium
CGATGGCTCGGCGAATCCCCGGAAATTCTCGACGCTCCCCGGATTGAAGCCATCGCCGCCGCGCTCGAACGTCGGTGCCGCGACGTGAAGTACGGAGCGTAGCCACCCAGGCGCTCACGGGTGTAGACCGTCTGCGATCCCAAGGGGCAACCGGCGCCGGCGCCACGGATGATCCTCGGCGGACCGGACCTCGTTGCGCAGGCGCCCGCACCGAGCGAAACCGAACGGATCCCGCCTGCGCGAACCCCGGAGATTTCCTCGACGCCAGGAGGCGCAAAAACCGCAAATTGACCGGCTTGGTCTCTGCGCATTTTGAGCCTTTTTGCGGCCCCCGGGGTTGCTCCCGGTTGCGGCCTCACCGCGCGCCGCTTGTGGCCCACCCCGCCCGACCCGCCCCGCTCCACTCTTTTTTGGTTGGACGCCGGCGTTGCCTCGAAAAAGCCGCCGGGCACGCCATCCTGGGCACCCGGCCGCTTCCAGCACCGGCCGCCACCGTCTGGCCTCCGTGCGGCAGTCCGGGCAGGTTCAACCTTCAACTGACTCCCTCCGCCATGGCCTTGCCGCACCCCACCATCTTCGTCCCGGGCATCATGGGCAGCGCGCTGCGCGACCAGTATCCGGTCGACCCGGAAACCGTCTGGTCGCCCGTCAAGATGATGCTCAAGGCGTACGACCGCATCACCCTGCACCCCGACGATCCGCGCTTCGAACTGAAGGAGCCGGCCCGCCTCGGCCCGGACCAGGTGTTCGGCCTCATCTATTCGGACCTGATCGAGGAGCTGCGCCACAACCTCTCGCCCCAGGCGGACATGCCGGTGCCGGTCTTCCCGTTCGCCTACGACTGGCGCCAGCCGCTGGAGAGCGTCGAGGACCAGCTCAAGGGCTTCATCGGGGAGGTCATCGACCGCACCCGGCTGCTACCGCACTACCACCGCGCGCGGTACGGGTCGTCGCCCGGTTTCCCCGCCCAGGTCAACCTGGTCGCCCACTCCATGGGCGGATTGGTGGTCGCCGGCTTCCTGCGGCGGTACGGCGACGACCGGGTCCACAAGATCGCGACGATCGCCTCGCCCCTCCGCGGCTCGCTCGAGGCCGTCTCCCAAACCACCACCGGCACCGGCGTCCTGACCGGATCGTCCGGGAGCTCGCGCGAACGGGAGGCCGCGCGCGTCACGCCGGCCCTGTACTACCTGCTGCCCTCCTTCAAGGGCGCGGTCACGGCGGAGACGGGGTTGTCGGACGACCTGTTTCTGCCCGGGACCTGGCAGGCGGGCATCGTGCAGACGCTCGCCTCGTTTGTGCGCCTGCATGGACTGGAGCCGGGGGACGCCGCCCGGCAGGAGGCGCAGGCGCGCCAGCTCCTTGAGTCCATGCTCGACGCGGCCTGGCGGCACCGCAGCCGGATCGAGCGGCTCCGGCTGAAGGACCCGAAGCGCTGGCTCTGCCTCGTCGGCGTGCACGCCCAGACGCGGGTCCGCATGCGGATCACGGGCGACCCCGATGGCGGCCCGCGATTCCAGCTAAGCGACGACGACGTGCAGGACACCTGGGACCACGCCGATGCCACCCGGCACGTGTTCACCGGGGACAACACCGTGCCCTACCTCGGCGCCCGGAGCAGCCTGATTCCCACCGAGCAGGTGGTCTGCATCTCCCCCGAGGATTTCGGACTGCTGGAGCTGAAGGACAAGGCCCTGATGCATGCGATGGACAGCTTCCACGCCTCCCTGCCCAACATGAACCTGGTGCAGCGCCTCGTGGTGAGCCATCTCAAGGGTCAGGCTTACGGCGATGTCTGGGGACGCCCGGCGCCCGACCTGGATCCGAACACCCCCTGGGATCCGCCGATCGCCGGCCTGCGCGCGAAATAGTCCGGCGGAGCCCTCACGCCCGCACATCGAGTGCCGTCAGTGCCGGCGCGACGGACGTCAACGCGACGGCATTGTGAGCGTATCGCCGCCGCCGCCTTTTTCCCCAACCTCAACCTAATTCTCAACCTGCTCCTCACCTCCGCCCCGCCGGGGCGGAGGCGCGGGCGGGAGCCGAGGGCAGGTCGACCGTCTGGCGGCCGGCGTGCAGCGGGACCGTGAGGCCTTCCCAGCGGAACCGGCCGGTCAGGCCCGGCGGCAGTGTGACGATGCCGTGGAGCGCGCGGTCCGTGCGCGTCAGGTCCACCGTGATGGCGCCGGCCGGAAGCGGCACGGTGCCTTCCACGTGGTGCAGGTACCCGAGGTGCGGCTCGATGCGGACGGTCTTGAAGCCCGGCGAGCCGGGTTCGATGCCGCAGACCGTGGCGAGGAACTCATACAGGGGCGAGGCGCTCCAGCCGTGACAGTCGCTGCGCGTCGGATCCGGGCGCTCGGCAAAGGTGGTCAGCCCGCGGGCCACCATTTCCTTCCACGGCTGGAGCATCGACACGTACTCGTCGCCCAGCCCGGCGGCCTTCAGCGCGCGCAGCAGGTAGAACCGGAAATACTGCGTGCACTGGATGAGGCCGGGTTCGGCGGTGAGGCGCGCGGCCAGCGCCCGGGCCTCGCCGCCGGTCACGCAGCCGGAGAGGATCGCCATCACGTTGGCGTGCTGGCTGAAGCTCCGGTGCGCCGGGGTGTCGGCAAAGAGCCGCCGCTGCGGATCCCAGCACCGCGCGCGCGTCGCCGCGCACAGGCTCGCCGCCAGCGCGCGGTCG
>JBJKRV010000436.1:0-4125 GCA_046704465.1 Opitutaceae bacterium
TCCATAACCCTGACGGCCTGCTGGATCACCGGCATCGTCTACCTCATCCGGGCGGCGCGCATAAAAATCGCGAAGTAGGATGCCAGCATACGCTCAGCCGCGCACTCTTCGCCGGCTGCGCCCTGCCAGGACCAGCGAACGTAACACCATTTGCTGCGATGAACCCAGAACCAACCATGGCGCCGAAAAAACCACGTGATCTTCTCCGCTGGCACACGGCTCACGGCAAACTGCTCACAACGGGATTGTCGGCAATTGCCCTGCTCATGCTGGTCAGCTTTCTGATCAGGTTGCCCGCCGTTTTCCGGTCGATCCAAAGGGAAAAGGACGAAAAGGCGCTGTGTGCCCCGACGCTCAGGGCCGTGGCAAGGGTGCCGGGGGAAAACAAATGGCAGGCATTCTTTGGGGGGCCGCCCGACGGCTCCGATCATTTCCTCGATCCTGATGTGTGGCTGGAAACTCCGAGAGTTTACGAACTCGATGACGGCAGGATAGTCCAGATCGATGGCAACAATGTAGAGTTCCTTTTCGCGCACGGATATTGGGCAGGGCTCGTGCATGGTCCGAGTCTCGTAGTCATTTTGTCGGCTGGAGCCGTGATCGTGGCCGGACTCTTCAAACGGTATATGGCAGCCCGAAGGTAGGACCGGGGACGAAAATGATCATCGTCAAGGGCGGCCGAACATCCCGCGATTGGCTCGACTGGGTGGACAGGCAGCCGAGTCATTCATCAGGCTCCCGGAAGCCCACCGCCCTGACCCGTCAGGGTGGCCGGGGGGCGGGAGGGAACGTCGTGAATAACGCGGCTGGGATGATCCGCGGCTTGAAAGGTGACCGATGACAACAGGCGAATCGAAGCCGAGCCCGGTGAAGGAACCGCGGCGCCAATACGATGGGACGTTCAAGCGGCACGCGGTGGATCTGACGCTGAAGGGTCGCCGGCGGCCGCTCCCAAGGGGTCAAGGGGGGCTACCCCAAAGACTGGGCCCGACCACATGCGGTCGATCTACAGCTGATTAATTTGATTCGCAGCCGCTGTAGACCCGGCCGTCGGCCGGGTTGCCCGCCCACCCGCCGTCGTCCCGCGGACGCGGGACGATGGCGGGCAACCGTGTTTTTGCGAGGGCGCCGAAGCCTCGCCGGTTGCTCGGATAAGCGTCGCCAACAGCCCGGCGAAGGCGGCCGGGCGGGCCTACCGGCGCGGAACGCCGGATACGCTATTCTTTAATCCGCACTAAAGCGCGATGTGCAGTTTGGATGACGCGCCTTTGGATGGCGCCGTACCGCCCTGGAGGCCGAGGGCGCCAAGGCCCTCCAGACCACCGGGCGGCGGCGTGATGGTGATGCGCTCCACCTCGTTGCCGACGGCGCAAAGGGCATGGAGCTTGTCGTCTGCACCGACGTACCAGCAGGCGGCTTCTTGGGCTGCCGTCGCTGGTCCTGGGGGCGGAAAGGCGGAATAGTCGAACTGGGCGGCGGTCTTCTTGCCATCCACGTAGATGACAGCCTTTATGAATTGGCCGCCCGCAGTTTCGGGGCAGGCGAAATACAGATGCTGGCTGTCGGGGCTGAAAGTGAGATAGGTTGTGGCCGGAATACTAGCTCCACTGGCCTCATCACCCGGCGTGAGGCGCACAGTACGCTTGGTGGAGAGGTTGTACAGGAACAACGCCATATTATGGGGCGGGTCCGGGTCCGTGGCCCAAACCGCCAATTTCTTTCCATCGGGGCTGAAGCGAAAGATGTTGTTTCCGTTACCATTGGCAGTAAACGAGAGGACCTGGCCGTCCACGGCGAGGCCATCAGAGCTGAAGTCCGCCCAATGCGAACCGTGGGGGCTGAAGACAAAAGTACTGTAACTGGCGCTACCGACACGCCTGCCGTCGATGAAGACGGCAAGTCCATTGACTCCACCATCCAAGTTTCCGAAGGCGACGACGTGGTGCCCTTCCGGCGAAAAAAAGAGTCCAAAGGGGTTGCTGAACCCCGGGTCGTATTCGTGGCCATCGACCACGGCGAAGGTCTTCGAGCCGGCGACAGCAAAATAGGCAAAACTCTGCGAGTCGGGGGAGAACTTCATGGCGAGATGTTCCCCGGTCTGTTGGAAGACCCTGAGATTGTCGTGAATACGGTCGTAGGTATCGCCCTGTTTTCCGTCCAGGACCACGTACGCATTGCCGGCGCCAAAGTTGCAGGCGACCGCCAGGCGTTTGCCGTTGGGGCTGAAGAGTGGAACTGAATTGTCATTGCCGGCGAAGCGAGTGAAGGGAACCTCGGTCCCGTTGAGGTAAACCGCGCACTGAGTGTTGTTATGGTCCTGCACGACGGCGGCAAAGCTGCTGCCCCGGGGCGCTGTGACGACACTATCGATCTGATCCCCGGTAACGACCGGCTTCCCGTCCAGCAGCACGCTCGCAACGGTTTTTTGGCCGACCGATCGCTGCGTGACGCAGAGAACGTGCCGGCCATCGCCCGTGAACTGCGAGGAGCCTGGAACAATCCCGGCGACGCTGTAGCCCACCTTCTTGCCGTCCACGACCAGGACATAATTGGGACTGCCGTTTTCGGGCGCCGTGCCCAAATAGAGGTAATGTTGCCCGTCAGCGCTGAACGTGACGATGGGATGGTCCCCCTGCCCCGGTTCTGCGATAGAGACGGGAGCCGGCTTGCCGTCCACCCACAGCTTCTCGGCACTCGAACCGGCTTCTTGGGCGGCGAGCAGCAAATGTGCCCCTCCGTGCGGGCTGAAGACCAGATAGCAAGGGGTCATGATGCCCCCGTTGAGGGGAAACTGCAGGATCTTTCTGCCGTCCTCGAAGACCACACGTTGCCCGCGGTAGCGGGCCAGGTAAGCGGTGTGGCTGCCGTCGTCGCTCATCGCCACGGCTTCGTACAGCCGGTCGGGTTCAAACGACGCGTGGATCCGCACGATGCCGTTGACGCGCGGTCCGTCCACGCCGTCCACGGTCACGACATACCGGCTGCCCTCCATGTGCGCCGTCGCCAGATGCGAGCCATGGCGGCTTATCGTATAGTTCCTCAAGCTAGTGTCGTTGGCGTCAACGCCGGAAGAAAGGTAGGGGCCGACCACCTTCTGCGCGACGGCCAGCGGGCCCGGACTGACGGAAGCGGAGGGAATGGTGAGCGAGCCCGACGGCGTTCCCGATGGAGTGGCGGCCGGTGGCTGGCTGGCCACACTGTTTGGCGTAACCGCGGGTTGCGGAGTTGCCGGGGCGGGCGTCGACGCCGGCTGGTTGGCCGGGCTGGCGGGAGTTGATGCCGGTTGGGAATTGGCCGGGGCGGGCTGCGAAGCCGGCGGTTTGGCCGGGGCCGGTTTTGAAGCCAGTTGGTTGCTCACCTCCTGTTTGATTTTCTGCAACGCATTGGTCGCCTCCTTGAATCTGTCGAAAAAACCGGCGCGGGCCGTTGCCGGCACCAGCACCGATGCGGCCGCGATCAAAGCGAGCGGGCCCAGGAGTCGGTTACGAAGGCGCGGGAATGCCGCTGCGGGAGGGAGCTTTGGGTTCATAAACTTCATAGGCGTCGTATTCCGGTGGGGTTGCGGAGAAAGGTTGCCGCAAGGGGTGTCGATGCGGGCTGCCCGTCAACGGCGAGGTCAGGCGGCGGAATGCCGGCCTCCAGTCCGGGGGAGACGGGAATGCGCCCGCCGGTTGCTTTTGAGCCCCACGTTGCCGGGCTCGATCTCCAAACGTCGATGATTATGCGCGGAATTTCCACGTGCTCCCGTTCCGGGTGTGCGAATCATCCGTCCGCTGGAACAGACTCGATCCGTCGCGACTGGGCGTAGCAATAGGGCCCAAACAGTATGTCACCATGCATTTCGGATCGCGACCCGGCCGGGGAACTAGAAGCCCGATTCACACGCCGGAAGCGCCAAAAGAACGATTTCGTATGGCCAGGAAAGCGGTCAGGCTGGGAAGGCGCTGCCAAGGCAAGGCACGAATTCGTCGTTTTTGTAGGGCGCGGTCGCCGAACCGCGCCGGATTTTCTCCGTAAGTCACCCGGACGGTTCAGGCACCCGCCCCATCTTCCGGCCCGCACCGGCCGCGCGGGCACGCGCAGCCGGGTTCGGTGGCCATGGGGAGCAAGACGACCGATCAACCC
>JBJKRV010000437.1:0-3821 GCA_046704465.1 Opitutaceae bacterium
GGCTGAGGGTGCGGAACTGCAGGGTGATCGCGGCGGCGACTTTCGGAAAAAGGCCGGCGATGAAAACGCGGCCTTTCTCGGTGAGATGAATGGTGTGGGAGCGCCGGTCCTCGGCCCGTCGCTGCCGGCGAATATAGCCGTCCCGCTGCAGGTTGGCGAGGACGAGGGTGAGATTGGCCGGGCTGCGCAGCACCTTGCCCGCCAGTTCGCTGGGGCAGAGCGGACCCCGGTGATAGAGGGCCTCGAGCACGCCGAACTGGCTGATGGTCAGGTCCGCCGGCAACGCCGCATGGGCCCGGGCGGCGACGGAATCGGCGGCGCGCGTCAGCTTGATGAACGCGTCCAGCGCGGCGACCTGGTCCTTCGGGCCTCGGTAATGGGTTCCCATGATGCTTTGATATCAAAGCAACTTTTGCTTCGATGTCAAATGA
The DNA here is from genome assembly GCA_046704465.1 of Opitutaceae bacterium. Taxonomy (GTDB): domain Bacteria; phylum Verrucomicrobiota; class Verrucomicrobiia; order Opitutales; family Opitutaceae; genus Fen-1467. The sequence continues at coordinate 432 of JBJKRV010000437.1, forward strand.
GAGGCCTGGCCGGGACCCGGGCGCTGCCCCCGCCACCGCGCGCCCGTGCCCCCGATCGCCGTCGCGGGCATCGTCATCCGCCCGTCTCCGAGTTTGTCACGTAATACGTGACAAACCCGGGACGGCGGCCCGTCCGGATCCAGCGGCGGGCGCCACGCGGGTCGGACCCCCGGAGGCGGAAGGTTGCCTCCGGTTTTCGGCAACGCCTTGAGGCGCCGAGAAAACGAAATTCATTCCGCACCGCCGTGGCGGCGCCCCCCCCGGACCGCGACCCAATGAGCGACTCGAATGCCGGGCTGAGGCCCATCAGCCCCCTGCTCGCCGTGGCCGAGATGGCGGCCACGGTCGACTTTTAATCAAAGGTCCTCGGCGTCTCGGTCGTGAAGCGGTCGCCGGACTCCTCGACGTACCGTGTCCGGGAGCCGTTCGATCGCGACTACGGCATGCGCGAATTTCACCTCATCGATCCGAACGGCCGTCTGATTTTCGTGGGGCAGTGTCCCCAGTGACCTGCGGCCGGAAGTAAGGCCGCGCAAACGGCCGTGCGGCCCCGGCCGTCAGGCGCGGAGAAGGTTTGTGAGCGCCGCGATCGATCTTGCCTAGACCGCGTCGATCTTCTGGATGCGGCGCAGGTGCCGGCCGCCGTCGAACGGCGTCTCGAGCCACACCTGCACGAGGTGCAGCGCCTGGTCGCGCGACACCGTGCGCTCGCCGATCGAAAGGACGTTGCCGTCGTTGTGGGCGCGGTGCCAGACGGCCGTCTGCTCGCTCCACACCACGCCGCAGCGGATGCCCCGGACCCGGTTGGCCACGATGGCCTCGCCGTTGCCGGAGCCGCCAAGCACGATCCCGCGCTCGAACTCGCCGCGCGCGACCGCCTCGGCGACGGGGCGGATGAAATCCGGGTAGTCGCAGGCGGCGTCGGAGTCGGTGCCGAAGTCGTGCACCGTGTGCCCGTCGGCGATGAGTTTGGCCTTGATGGCCTCCTTGTAGTGAAAGCCGGCGTGATCGGAACCGATGGCGATGGTGAATTTTTTCATGCGGGACCCGGGGTGCGACCCGGGAAGACGGCGGAGGATTGCAGCCGCCGAGTGTTGGGGCATGTTATCGGTCGGCAACCCTTTTTGACGCGATGAGACGCAAGTTGTTTCTCCTCCTCCTTCCGCTGCTGCTGGCCGGCTGTGCCACCACCCCGGCCGACCGGATCGCCCGCAATCCGGCGGCATTTGCGGCCTGGCCGCCGGCGGTGCAGGCCCGGGTGCGGGCGGGCGAGGTGGCCCTCGGCTTCACGCCGGCGCAGGTGAGGATGGCGCTGGGCGCGCCGGACCGGGTGCTGACCCGGGCCACGACCCGGGGCACCGAGGAAACGTGGATCTACGGCGCCCGGCGCCCCCACCTGGCGATCGGGATCGGAGTGGGCGGGGGCGGGCGGTCCGGCTACGTCAGCGGCGGAACGGTGATCTCGGACGCGGCCTGGCGGCACGGGATCCGGCTGCGCGTGACGTTTGAGAACGGGCGGGTGAGCGCGCTGGAACAGTCTTCCTAGGCGTCGTCGATGAGCCGCCAGAAGGCGGCCGGATCGCGCAGGTCGGGCAGGACGCCGTCCGGGGCGGACGCATGCAGTTCCGCGGCGGTGTGGCGCCCGGTGGCGACGGCGATCGCCCGGGCGCCGAAGGCGCGGGCGCAGCCGATGTCGAACGGCGTGTCGCCGACCACCCAGGTGTCCTCCGGGGAAAAATCACACCGGTGATGGTCGCGGGCACGGCGGAGGGCGTGCGGCCCGAGCCGGTTGCGGTCCTCCGAATCATCCGCAAAGGCGCCGAACGGGAAATAGCGCCAGAGGTCCCGGAATGAGAGTTTGACCTCGGCCCCGCGCCGGAGGTTGCCGGTGAGCAGGCCGAGGGCGGCGTCGCCGCGGGCGCGGGCGGCGTCGAGGAGCCCGGGCAGGCCCGGAAGGAGCGAGACCTGGCGGGTGGCGAGCGCGGCCGGGAGTTCGGCGATGTAGCCGTCGGCCATCCGCGCGAAGTTCTCCTCGGAGGGGGGCAGGTCGAACTTGGCGAAGATGCGGCGCATGATCCAGCGGTCGGTGCGCCCGGCGAAATCGATGTCGGCGATCGAGCCGTCGATCGCGAACACCCGGCGGAGGGCGGCGGCAAGCGCGCACATCCCGGCGCCGCCCGAAGCGAGCAGGGTGCCGTCAATATCCCAGAGGAGCAAAAGCTTCATAACGAGAGTCCAGACGCGGGCGGAACGGCGGAGGATTGCGAGCCCGCCCCGATGCGCTATGGTGTATGCATCCGAATTGGTCATGAAAACAACCAAGTTTCTTCTTCCGGTCGCGGCGGCGCTGCTGCTCGCCGGATGCTCCACGCCCGCCACCCGCATCCGCGACCATCCCGCGATCTTCTCGAGCCTGACGCCCGCCCAGCAGGACCTGATCCGGCACGGACAGATCGCGATCGGTTTCACCAAGGAGATGGTGGAGCTGGCCCTCGGCAATCCGGACCACATCACGACCCGGACCGACGCCAACGGAGTGACCCAGATCTGGCGCTACACGACCTACGAGACGCCCGACGGCTTCCCGTTGTACACCGGCTGGTACCAGCGCTACTACTGCTGGGGCGACCCGCTCTTTCCGTATTATCTGGATTATCCGTACCGGCGCGAGCGGGACCATTACCGGGTGACGTTCAAGAGCGGCAAGGTCAGCGCGATCGAGGAGCGCAACTGACCGGGGGCGGGCCGGCGTTCATTCAGGGCGCAACGTGACCAGGGTGCCGCCGAGGATGAGGGCGGCGCCCACGATTTCGCGGGCGGTGAACTGTTCGCCGTAGAGGGCAAACCCGCCGACGGCGATCCCGAGCGGCACCAGCATCTGCAGCAGCGAGCCGCTGGCCACCGGCAGCTCGCGGTAGGCGCGGGTCATGGCGAGCTGGCCGACGCCGGCACAGAGGCCGCTGAGCACGAGCAGGGTCCAGGCGGCGGCGCCGGGGGGCGTGAACCGCGTGACCGCCGGCACCAGGCAGAAGGCCAGGCCGTAAAGGCACTGGGCGCCGAAGATGGTCGAGGTGTGCTCGTCGCGGTGCAGGCGGCGGATGGTGACCACGACGACGGCGGAGGCCAGGGCGCCGAGGATGGCCAGAAAATCATAAACGCCCACGACCGGCCGGGCGGCGAAGAGGCCGGTGAGAAGCGCGAGGCCCCCGAGGCTGACGATGGAGCCGGCCAGAAGCGCGAGCGTGAGCCGCTCCTGCAGGACCACGACGGCGAGCAGTCCCCCCAGGACCACGTAGGTGTTGCTGATGAACGTCGCGCGGCCCGCGCCGAGGTGGACAATCGTGAGATAGTACAGGTTGACGCCGATGCCGCAGATGACCCCCCGCAGGA
>JBJKRV010000438.1:0-3203 GCA_046704465.1 Opitutaceae bacterium
ATGACCAACCGCGCGCGCGATCCGCCCGCAAACGCCACCCCGGAGTCGTGGCGGGCTTTTATATAAATGTGCCGGAGGGCGGCGCCCGCCCACGGCGCCACCCGGCTGGTGAGCATTTCCCTCGAGGTCGAGCCGCTCGACCCCCTGGCGGTGCTCGAGTCCATCTTCGAACCGGCGGAGCTGCATTTCTACGCCGAGCGGCCCGCCCAGGGCTGGGCGGTCGCCGGCGCCGAGGCGGTGCTGCGATTTCAGGCCCGCGGGCCGGAGCGTTTCGCCGCCTGCGACCGGTTCATCGCGGAGACGCTGGGGCGCACGATCGCAGTGGGCATGGGAACGGCACCTTTTTCCGGGCCGCATTTCTTCGGCGGATTCTCGTTTTTCGGCGACACCGAGGAAGGCGAACCGTTTCCGGCGGCGCAGTTGTTTGTGCCGCGCTGGCAGGTGGCGCGCACGGGCGACCGGACCGTGGCGGTGGCCAACCTCGCCATCGCGCCGGACACGGATCCCGGCCCGCTGGCGGCCCGCGTCTGGCGCGCCCACGCCAAGTTCCAGGCGTTTGACTACTCGGCGCCGGACTTTTCGGACCGGGCGGCGACGGCGCCGACCTCGGTCGCGGAAGTTGGCCCGGAGGACGGCTTCCGGCGGAGCGTGGAAAGGGCGGTGGCGATGATCGGGGAGGGGAAGTTCCAGAAGATCGTGCTGGCGCGGTGCCGGGAACTGACGGCCGCGGCGGAACTTCATCCCCTGCGGGTGCTCAACGGCCTGCGGCAGCGGTTCCCCGACTGCTACGCCTTTTCGTATTCCAACGGCCGCGGGCAGAGTTTCATCGGCGCCAGCCCCGAGCGACTGCTGCGGGTCGAAGCCGGGATCTTGCTGACCGAGGCGCTCGCCGGCACGGCCCCGCGCGGCCGGACGGCAAGCGAGGACGCGACCCTCGGCGGAGCGCTGCTGCGCAGCGAGAAGGACCTGCGCGAGCATCGGCTCGTGGTGGACTCGATCGTGCGCCGGCTCCAGCCGCTCGGTTTGCAGATCGAACATCCGACGATGCCGGCGCTGCGGCGCCTGGCCAATGTCCAGCACCTGCACACGCCCCTGCGGGCGGCGCTCCCGTCCTCGGTGCGCCTGCTGGATGTGCTCGCGCGGCTGCATCCGACGCCGGCCGTGGGCGGGTCGCCGCGCGAGGCCGCCTGCGCCCACATTCGCGACCTTGAGGCGTTCTGCCGCGGGCTTTACGCCGGGCCGTTGGGATGGGTCGACGCGCGCGAAGGCGGCGAGTTCTTTGTCGGCATCCGCTCGGCGCTGATCGACGGCGCCCGCGCCCGCGTCTACGCCGGCAACGGCATCGTGGCCGGTTCCGATCCCGACGGGGAGTACGCCGAGACCGAGGCCAAGTTCCGGGCCCTGCTCGAAGCTCTATTGGGCTAACGCACGCGCCGGCGGATCGTCCGGATCCGCCGATTCGTTGATTGCTTCGGCGGCGTCCCTGGGTGTGGATGGAGGCGGAAATCCATGGCCGATCCGAAGCTCGACTATCGCAACACCAACGCCCTGTGGTGCAGCGTCATCGCGGAAACGCTGGCCCGCGCGGGCCTGCGGCACGCCGTGATTTGCCCCGGTTCGCGGTCCACGCCCCTGACTTTCGCGTTCGTGCGGCACCCTGATATCGAGACGATCCCGGTGCTGGACGAGCGCTCGGCATCCTTCTTCGCCCTCGGCCTGGCGCGCCGGCACCACCGGCCGGCGGTGCTGATCTGCACGTCGGGCACGGCGGCGGCCAACTTTCTGCCCGCGGTCATCGAGGCGCGGGAAAGCGGCGTTCCCCTGCTGGTCTTCACGGCCGATCGCCCGCCGGAGATGCGGGAATGCGCCTCGGGACAGACCATCGACCAGCAGAAAATCTACGGCAGCTACCCGGTCTTCTACCATGAACTCGCGGTCCCCGAGGCGTCGGTCGACCGGCTGCGCTATGTGCGGCAGACGGTGCTTCACGCGTACGAGCGCACGCTGGGGCCGCTGGTCGGGCCGGTGCATCTGAACGCGCCGTTCCGCGACCCGCTGCCACCCGTGCCCGACGGGAAGGCCGAGAAACTGGCCGGACGCATCGACGAGGCGGCATTCTTTGCCCACGTGGAGCTGCGTGCCGACGGAGGCGGTGGGGTGTCCCGGCCCGCACGCCTGGCGGGGGATGCCCTGCCTTCGCCGGACCGACGCGGGCTGATTGTCGCCGGTCCGGCGCAGCCCGCCGACCCGTCGGGGTATGTGGCGGCGGTCGCCCGCCTGAGCGCGTTCCTGGGCTGGCCGGTGCTGGCGGACGGCCTCAATCCGTTGCGCGGCGCCGCCGACGCGCTTCCGCTGCTGGTCACCGACTACAACGCCATCCTCCGGTCGCCGGCGCTCGGCGCGCGGCTGAGGCCGGAGGCGGTCGTCTGCCTGGGCGCCTGGCCGACCAGCAAGCAACTGCGACAGTGGCTGGAGGCGGACGACGGTCCGGTATGGATGGTGAGCGGGGACGGCCGGAATCGCGATGCCCTGCATCTGCGCACGCGCCACGTTGCCTGCGCCGTGGAGGAGCTGACGGCGGGCCTGCCGGCCGGATTGCGGGAGCCGTCAGACTTTGCGCGCGAATGGATTCGCGCCGACCGGGCGGTGCGTGCGGCGCTGGCGTCGCAACTGGCCGGGCTCGATTTCCTGTTCGAGGGCAATGCCGCGCGCCGGCTCGCGGAGCATCTGCCGCCGGAAACGCCGGTGTTCGCGGCCAACAGCATGCCGGTGCGCGACGTGGAATTTTTCCGGCCCGCGGGCGAGGGGCGTCACCAGCTTTTCTTCAACCGCGGGGCCAACGGCATTGACGGAACGCTGTCCACGGCCCTGGGGGTGGCGCACGGCGGGCGGCCGGCGGTGCTGCTCACCGGCGACCTCGCGCTGCTGCACGACGCGAACGGCTTCCTGCTCCGGCCGAAGCTGCGCGGCAGCCTGACGATCGTGCTGAGCAACAACCGGGGCGGGGGAATCTTCGAGATGCTGCCGGTGGCGAAGTTCGACCCGCCGTTCGAGGAATTCTTCGCCACGCCCCAGGAGGCGGATTTCGCCGGGCTGTGCGGCGCCCACGGGGTCGCCCATGTGCTCGTGCGGGACTGGGCGCATTTTGCCGAGCTGATCTCGACGCTGCCGTCCGACGGCATCCGGGTGCTGGAGCTGCGCAC
>JBJKRV010000439.1:0-7868 GCA_046704465.1 Opitutaceae bacterium
GTCTGGGCCAGGCGCCTCATTTAGCGGACAATCCGGATCAACTTGGCCGCGGCACTCCTGGCGACCGGCGGCGTCACCAGCACCATCCGTCCGTCCCGGGCCCGGACCTGGTCGCGCCGGAGAACGGCGCCGGTGAGCGTGTCAATCCAGGTGACCTGGTATTCACCGTCGGGCACCTGCTGCAGGTGCAGCAGCCCTTCCGGCTGGGTCACCGGCTTCCGCCCCAGCCGCGCGTACAACCAGGTGAATTCCGGGTTGCGCAACCACAGCAGGATGCACGCGTCGCTCTGCAACCCGACACATTCGAGATTGGGGCCGTGCCGCAGGCGGTAATCGGTCAATTCGAAAGCCACGGTCAACCGGTCCGACCAGTAATTGTCCGCCGTGGCCGGCCGGGCGTTGCTGATGGTGACACGGTGCGAACCGGCCGCCAGCGGCACGGGGAACTGGCCGAAGTAGTCCCACGTCGCGTGGGGATTCTTTCGCTCCAGCTCCTTGCGCAGGGCCACCTGACCGTCCACGGTGACCACCAGGATCGGATGCTCCCCCCCGGCCAACCGGGGCACCTGCACGATCAGCTTGCCGTCGCGCGGCATGGTGATGAGCAGCGTGACGGAGCTCCCCCCCACCGGCACCGCCGCGTTGTTGCGGGCCGCCGCCGACTCCGGGCGCGGCGCCTTCCGCGGGGCGAGGGCGGCGTTGAAACACTTCTGCCCATCCACCGTCCCCTCCGGCGTGATGCGGAAGACATCGGGCAGCGGCTGCGGGCAGGTGTTGAATTGATAGTTCGTCGAGAAGCCCTCGAAGAACACATTCGCGTAATAGGGCGCGTGTTCTCCGCTGCGGTAATCGAGCGCGCCGACGTCCACGCGCTTCCACTGGTGACGGTTGAACGGAACGCCACGCATGAAATCGGCGAACGGCGTGTAGAGGTGATAGAGATTCTGCTGGTCCACCCAGTCATCCCACTCCCACGCCATCGCCCCGCCGGCCGCGCCGCCAAAGGCGCAACCCCACAGCCCGTTGTGCAGCGCGATGCCGGTCGGATCGTTCTGCGCCCAGCGACCATAATGCCCCAGGCCGAACTCCGCCAGCAGGTAGGGCTTGGCCCGCCGGCCGGACATGAACCGGGCCGCCCACAGGGACGCCGATGCCTCGTCGAACTGCGTGTACAGATTGGTGGCCACGAAACTCATCTCGGGCAGGTCGTCGACCTCCTTGCGGCCGTCCAGGTTGCCAAAGTTGCTGTCGATCAGGTGATGGTTGGGATCAATCGAGCGCAGGTAGCGGGCCATGGAGCGGTGCCACGCCGACACGGTCGCCGGGTCGTAGTTGTTGCAGGAGTCGACCTCGTTCCAGAACATCCAGGAAAAGATCGCCGGCGAATAGGACCACCGGGCGACGATGTAGCGGAGGCGGGCGCGGAACAGCCGGGCCGCCGCGGCGCTGGTGAAAAAGTCGGCGGGCTCCGCCAGCGGGCCGCCATTCGCCCGGTTGTAGGAGAACCTCTCCCACCAGACGCCCTTCCGCAGGTACTGCTGGGCTTCGATCGTCGGCATCACCTCCACGCCCAGACACTGGGCCAGATCGAGGATCTGGTCGGCGCGCCAGGCGCTCTCCAGATCGTACCGCCCGGCCGACCGCCGGGATTTCGTCGACCACGTGTCCTCGAGATCCGTGCCGCCGTAGCACCACCAGGTCCGGATCAGATTGCCGCCGGCGTGCGCCAGTCGCGTCAGCCAGTGATCCATCGCGTAGGTCCCGGCCGAGCTGGGGCAGAGCATGTCTTCGCCGACGGCAAAAAACGGTCTGCCGTCCTGCCACTGGAAATAGTGGGGATTCACCGTCGACACCCGGATAAACCCGTGGCCGCCGCCGTTGGCCGTGCAGGTGAAGCTCCCTGGCGCGCTTTCAATCGAGTCCTTCCCCGCGACCAGGCGCAGGTGGTAGTGATAAACGCCAACCTCGGTGGGAGTGAGACGTGCCTTCCAACACGGCACGCCCAGCGGGGCCAGATGTTCCCGGCCCGCGATCTCCTCCCGCGTGTATCCCTGATAATAAAATGCCGGCACCGAAAACGAGCTGCCGTCGGGCCGTTCGACCAGGCAGTCGACGGCCACCTGCTCCGGGTCAAACGGGTCGGACCACGGGCCGCCGGCCTCAAAGGTCAGCTCAAATTTGCTGCCACTCGGCACCGTGGTCTCATTGGCCCGCAGGCCCGACAACGTCGGGCCGGAACCGGAGCCCCCAGCGACCTTCGGAGCCGCCCGAAGCCCGGGCGTCACGACGAAAAGCAGGCTGCAGACAGCCGCGGCGGCGACCCCCGGACGGGAGAAGAGAGGAGACGTTCGGTTAAGCATAGGGTAGCAGGATCAAATGGCCGGAGATCAGATTGCCCGACCGTCCCCGTTCGGTCACTCGAGGACCCAGGGTGCGAGGTTGGGTGCGCTTAACCTAAAGCCATTCGCGAACTCCTTCCAGTGGTTGGCTGAACCGCCCGGAGGGAAAACACCCAAACAATGATCTGGCCCGTGCAAATCATGATCAAATTCCCTCTGTCGGGGCCGGCAGCTTGACACCGCGTTCCGGCGCTGTCTGGAACAACAGCCGAGTTGTTGATCGGTCGCACGCATCCACGCCGCCACGACCAACCGGCAGCGGCTCCTGTGCCCAGACCGACCCCGGCCGCGAGTCTGGTTCGCCTCCTCCCTCGGTCTTAACGAAACGTCCACCCATGACTGACCTCAATCGACGCGATTTCCTGAAAGCCACCAGCCTGCTCCTGGCCTCGAGCCAGTTGCCCGCCTGGAGCGCCCCGCTTCCGCCTTCCGACGCCGACAATCCTCTCTACGCGTGGATCCGCCGGACCCGCATCGTCATCGCCGAGGGCTTCAACGCCCCCTTCTATCCGGCCTACGATTACGACGCCAAACGGGCCGTCCAAATCGTTGAGGACCTGAACGGCGACGCGCTGCGGTTTCCCGCCGCCGCCTTCACCGCGTATTTCCCCACGAAATCGGGATTCCCGATCCATCCCCGGCTGTCCGGCGACCCCCTGGCCCAAACCATCGACCTGTGCCACCAGAAGGGCCTGAAGGTCGTGGCCTACCTGCCGCTCAACAACGCCTTCATGTCCATCTCGTCGCACGACCCGCGCTATGCCGATTGGACGATGAAATTCCCGGACGGCCGGCTCATGGTGACCGGACAGGATGGCTACGGCAAATTCTACGAGGGCTGCCTGAATTCGCCCGTGCGGGAGGTGATCCGGCAACTCGTGCACGAAGTGATCGCGCAGTATCCCGTCGACGTCATGTACCTCGACGGCCCCTATCAGGGCATGGCGCACGCCTCGGAGTACTGCCATTGCCGCTACTGCGAGGCGGCCTATCGCGAGCGCTTTGGCGTGCCGGTGCCGGATTTCGCCTCGGCCACCCAGGAGGAGCAGATTCGCTACACCACCTGGCTGGTCAACGACGTGGTGATTAAATACCTGCGGGAGGTCACGGACATGATCCACCAGACCCGCGACGTCCCGGTGCTTTTCAACGACACCGCGCTGATCAACCCGCTCCAGTGGCGCAGCCGGGGGTTTCCCTGCACCGACGGCTTCATGTTCGAGGCCTCCTCGACGCCCGAGGCCAAGCTGTTCAACCTGCAGCTGGGCCGCACCACCGGGAAGGTGGTCTGGACGTACGTCGGCAGCTACAACGAATACAACAGCGCCCATCTCAAGAACCGGCTGAATCACGGCTGGTACAGCGACCCGTTCGAGAGCCAGGAACTGCTGATGGACGGCGCCGCCGCCATCGCCGGCGGGGCCGGGCTGGTCTATTGGGGCCTGTCGCGCTTCTTTTTTCAGCCGCAGGGCCCCCTGGCCTACGAGAGCGGGCGTTACGTGAAGTCCATCTTCGATTTCTATGCCCGGCACGAAGCGTTGCTGCAATCGGCCACGCCCCGCCCCCAGGCCGGCATCCTGGTGGGCAAGCAGACCATCGACTATTTCCGCAACAGCTATTTCATCGAGCGCGCCTATCCCGACGCCTTTCACGGCGCCTACCGCCTGTTCAAGGCCGCGAGCCATGAGGCGGAGCCGTTCCTCGATCTGCAGATGACGCCGGAACGCCTCGCCCGCTATCCGCTCGTCTATGCGCCCAATGTCGCCTGCCTGAGCGACGCCCAGTGCCGGATGCTGGAGGGATACGTGCGCAACGGCGGCCGTCTGATCGCCACCCACCTCACCTCGGTGGCCGACGAATACGGCCGGCCGCGGACCGATTTCGGTTTGGCGGACCTGTTCGGCGTGAGCTTCCTCCAGCCCGACCCCATGGAGATGCCGGACCTGTACCTCCGCCTGGCGTCCGGTCAGGAGATTCCCCAGGACCCGCAGATTTTCCGGTTCCGGGTGCACTCCGCCGAGGTTCTGGCCGAGACCTATGACCGCGGGCACCTGCGCAATCTCGGGCCCGCCATCGTGCGGCGGACGGTCGGCCGGGGCGAGGTCCTTTATATCGGCTCGAGCCTGGAGGCGGTCTACGACGAGACCCTGATGGATTCGATCCGCCTGTTCTTCGGCACGATGTTCGACCGGTGGCTGGCCACGCGGCGAAGCTACGAAGTCCCGTTCCGGCGGGGCCTCATGCCCCATTTCACCGCTTCCGCCGACACGCTGCTGCTCCACTTTCTGGCCGATACCGGCAATCGCACCGACCAGATGCCATCCTGCGCGACGTTCGAGCCCGTCACCAACGTGAAGGTGCGCCTCCGCATCCCCGAGGGGCGCGGCGTCCGGTCGGTGCGCCTGCTGCGCGCCGGGCGCGACGTGCCGGCGACCCATCGCGGCGACTGGATCGAGCTCACCGTCCCCCGGGTCCTGGTCTACGAGGTCGTCGCCGTCGACCTCGCGTGAGCGCCGCCGCCGGCGGCGCTCAGCGTTTATGCTTCCTCAGGAGCAGCAGCGCCCAGTCCTGCCGATCCGGGGAGCGCGGTGACGTCCATTCCGGTCCCGCGACCTCGGGTAGCGGGATGATTTCACCGGTAGTGGCGCCGAACCAATGCGCGGTGTATTGCCCGGGTTCAAGGCGGATGGTCACGTCGCCCCCACCCGTGGGCAGATACACGGCATAGATTTTCCCCGGGTCAGCGAGGCAATAGGCGCCGTGGTTCACCAGCTCATCGTGCGGATTGGTTTTCCACCATTCGAAACTGTGGAAGAAATCGACGATATGTCCGTAGCCGACAAACAGGGTCATGGAGTCGTCGCCGCGTCCGTTAAGCCAGCCGCCGCCGGTATCCGGCCAGATGTTGGTGCCGTCCCGCGCGCTTTCTCCCGCCGTTTGATAGCCACCGGCCATATAGATGGCCCACGCCGTCCGACGGAGCGCGTCCGCTGACTCCCCCGGGGGTGGGGGCGCCCACATCGGATAATGATCCTCGTAACCATACTCCTCGTTGGTCTGGGGAATGATGCGGCCGGTTTGTTCCTGCAGGCGGCGCTCTTTCAGCATGAACGCATGCTGCTCCCGGCCCCTGACCCACCATTGGAAGGAGGTGAAACCGAACCACGCCGACGCCCGGTCCTGGTGGACAGGATCCACCGGATGACTGGTGGCCAGATGATGGTAGGGATCCCATTTCTCGATCAGCGTGCCGGTCTCGTGCGTCCAGGCATCGGATCGATAACGATCGAGGTCGTCCCCCAAATCCCAGGTGATGTTGGAAAACGCCGCGCAGCGATCGATCAGGTAGTGGATGTAGCGACGTTCATCGTCGCTGCCGGCGGCCGGGTGAACCTTGTTGTCGTTCATATCCAGGACGAGCGACATGACCATATTGCGGCTGCGGGCATAACGAAGGGTCCGATCAAGCTTCCGCCAGAACGGCAGGTTGAATCGGGTGTAGTCGAATCCGGGATGAAACATGTCTTCGTAACCCGGATAGTAGTGTAGGTACTCCTGATCCTTGCCCGGCCTGGTCAGCCAGGGATGCAGATAGGTGGTGAAATTCCTCCCGTTCATCACCGGTTCGCCCATGAACACGTCTTCGCGTCCGGCGATGGTGAAACGGATGCGGTTCACCTGGAGACGGTGAAGCCGGTCGATGACATATCGGATGGTGCGGAAATCCCTCCAACCGAGCAGAAAGTACGCCGTGGTGCCGTTGAAGAAGTAGTGCCGGCCGGTGCCTTCCCAGATGAAATGCCATGGATATTTCGGGTCGACGCGAATCGGACCGCGAAGGTGACCGTCGGTGGCCAGAAAGCGGCCCTGCATTCTCGCGGCAAATCCTCCCTGGCGGTAGACGACCCCGAAGCGGTATTCGCCGGGAGACGCAGGCATGAAGCGGATTCGAAAGGTGCTGCCATCCGCGGCGTCACAGAAGCCCTCCACCTCGTGGGGAATCGGATCCCCCACCTTCTCGAAAGTGCCGCGCAAGGATGCGTCGGTAAAGGGATTGATGACGTCGGGGTGCTCGACGTTGGCGGAGATCTCCACAAAATCATAGGCGGCAACGGACGGGGATGACTGCGTGAATGTGACCTTGAGCGGGTCACCCGAGGCCCGAGGGGCAAGCGCGGCCGCCAGCATGAACAAAACGGCCGGTGGGAGTACGCTAAAGCGAGAGCGAGTGGGGCCGGGTGGGATCATGGGTTATGTGAGGTTGGGGCGGGCCGACGGGGTGACGTGTGGGCTTTTGCCAAAGCGGTTCTGAAGCTCTGGACCAGAGCATCTCGCCTTCAGTTTCATGATCCCGGCTCCGTCAAACGGGTGGCCAGGCCGTCCGGATAGGTCCCGTCGCGGTGCAGGGCCCGCAGCGCGGCGGCGACGCGGGCCTTGTCGTCGCGATAGGTGATGCCGTGCCAGGTGGCTGCGGTGGGCAGGACCGTGATCTCCGCCTGGCCGGTCGCGATCATCTGCGACAGGGCGGCGGGCAGATAGAACTCGCCCGCGCCCCGATGGGCCGGATCGGCGGCGAAGGCGGCAAACGCGCGCTCCAGGGCGGGAAACACCGCCGGGGTCAGGCCCCAGCAGTTCATCGACACGGTCTCATCTCCGGAAAACCGGAGCCCCGGACCGACGTCCTCCCGTGCGATGCGGGTGTGTTCGACGATCTCCTTCAGTCCGCCGTCGGGCCCGAACGCGCACACGCCGCGCGACACGGTGCCGTGCTCCGACAGGGTCCGGTCCAACCGGAACCCCACCAGGGCAAACCGGGATGGTCGGGCCGCGCCGGGGCCGGTCAGGAACGCCGCCAGCCGGGCGTAGGATTCGCGCCCGTAGAAGTCGTCCGCATTGATCACGGCAAAGGGTCCGTCAACCTTCGCGCGGGCACAGAGCACGGCGTGGCCGGTGCCCCACGGCTTCTCCCGCCGGACGGACGCCGCCCCGGTCCCGGGCACACCCTCGAGCGACTGAAAGACCGTGTCGATCGGAATGAGGTCCGCATAGCGGGCGCCCACCATCGAGTCGAATGCCGGGGCAAAATCGCGGCGAATCACGAAAATCACCCGCCCGAACCCGGCCCGCCGCGCGTCGAACACCGCGTAATCGAGCAGCGTCTCGCCCGCCGGGCCGACCGGATCGAGTTGCTTCAGGCCCCCATAACGGCTGCCCATGCCGGCGGCCAGGACCACCAGCGCGGGAGCGCTCGGCATTCCGGGTTGCGCCATGGGCGGGCTCATGTGGATCGTGGCGGACCCGGGCCTCAACCGAGCCGCTGGAGGCGCTGGGCGATGTCGGTCCCGAAACGCCGGACAAAGCCGTCCACAAACACCCCCACGGGTACCTCTGGCATCCGGACGAGAGGGGTGAGATCCATCGCCCACGTGATGCCCTGCAGCTGGTCGGTCGCGTGGGACGAATGGTAGG